>JBELAB010000412.1:0-2929 GCA_049509275.1 Syntrophobacteraceae bacterium
GCAGAAGACGAAGCGGCATGGGAGGATTTATCACAGACATTCATAGAGATACCTAACGATCTAATCCCTACCGTACGTGAAATGCTTGCCAAGAGGTCGAGCAAGCCGTCAAAAGAGGGAGAGCGCAAAGATTCCGGAGCATAACATAGGAGAGGGGAGCAACCCCTATATACAATAATCTTCTAATTTCAAGGGCGACCCCACTTTAACTTTTTTCCTTTTTCATTCTCTGCTCGTGTTTTTTAGGGACTGACCGAATGGACGCCGGATTTTCGGATTGGAATGATGGATTCACTTCCCATCGGGACCAAGTCCTGGAGGCGTGGAATGAACATTGCGGCTAACGTAATCGACGCAAGACTATTGGATATTCGGGTTACGGAAGACGAGATCATAGCCCATCTTGTTGACGGCCGAACCATCAGTGTGCCTCTTGCATGGTCCTGGCGCCTGTCTGAGGCAACCCTTGATCAGCGAAATAATTTCGAGATTATAGGAGATGGACAAGGCATTCGCTGGCCGGACATAGACGAAGACATCAGCGTAGAGGGAATGCTTTGCGGCTCTCCGGCTCGTCGGCCAAAGGATTCTGCTGAATCGCAAAGGGTCGTGGAAACATCGAGGTAGCACTTTTACGGTAAGAGTAATAACAACGGGCAATTAAGGGTAAATGACCGATGGGTTCCCGGACCGCTTACGACAATCCCGCTGTATTTCCTTGCTCACTGTTCACTCGCCGAGCGTATGGCCGCGAGTCATGTGCGGACAGCCGCGAGGCTATACGTGATGCAGTTGACAGGGGAAGGTGCAGGCCGGCCGTTGAACTCCGAAATCACCCATCCGGGATGGAGGCCACGCGGTCCGAAGGGGAGGGCAACATTGTGAAACGGCGTTAAACAGCGAATTATGCAACTCCTACGTTGTCCTGCCTCGCACATGCCGGGGATACCAATGGTTGAGCCACAGGCCCAACCCGATCAAGCCAAACGACACCACCCGATAGCTAAGGCCGTCCGCCCATACACCGCAGGTTTTCAACAAGCTCATGCCTGTGGATAAAATGAATACTACCCCCCATATCACCGTGAGATTCCGGCAGATCGAGTAAAAAACCGGGGATGCCTGCCTCTCGGGCGGCACTGTCTCCAGGGCATATTGCAAGACGAAGGGTTTGCCCAAACAGATGGACAGCCAGGCGATGGCCGCCAGGGTCCCCTGCGACAGGATTTCCAGGTTCCTGATAAACCACAGGTTTCTGAAAAGCACCACCATGACCAGGATAACTGCGAAAAAGAGCAGCGAACCCCAGGTCAGAACGAACCCTTTGGCAAGCTGTTTGAAGCCCATGAACAGCACCAAAATCAGGGCGGCGATTATGGCTGCGTTCAACCGGAACAGGGAGGGACCGGAAACAGCAGCAAAAACGATCCAGGGCATGAAGCCCAGCAAGATGCTGAATATCTGTTTCATTTAATAATCGCTTAAAATGAGCCTGTGGTTAAGCGTTTGATGGGAATGGCGGTGGGCCGCCGTTCCCCTCTCCCGGGACTGCCCGTCATCATCCCCGGCCCGGCGGCTTGCCGGTCAGGCCGAACTTGGCCATGGTCTCGGTCCAGTAGTGGTTGGCTTCCTTTCGGAAAGCCTCCGGTCCGCCCGGGAAAAGGTCTTGCCGCAATCCCGCCTGCACCTCGGCCGTAATCCGTCCCAGCCGGATGAGCTGAACCCCGGCCTGGCGAACCAAGTTGAAATACCAGGCGAACGTCCCCTGATATTGTTCATTTCTAAGGCTCTCCCCCCCGGGCCGCAGGATTTCCCCCATGTAAAGCCAGCCCAGTTTTCGTGCTAAAAACTGAAAGTATTGCACCAACGGCACAAAATAGTCGAATTCCGGAAAGCCGCAGGGGGAAACGAGCAGCATGCGCCGTTCCCGGGGGTATCGGTCCGGGTGGCCGCTCCGCTCCGGATTGTTGGGATCTTGCACCAGCCACGGTTCAAACATGGGCAAGGTGCGGTCGATGAAGTTCTTCATCGGGCCGGACATGTGATAATGGTAAAGTGGGGTCCCGAAGACCAGCAAGTCAGCCTGCACAAACCTTTCCAATACCACGGACATGTCATCTTTCTGCACACATTTCCCAGGGGTCTTGACCCAGCACAAAAAGCAACCGAGACAACGATTTATCTTTAATTGTTCCAGTTGCACCAATTCAGTGGTGGCGCCCGCGGCGCGCATGCCTTCCAACAGCGGGACCAGGATATGACAGGTGCTGCTCTTTTCTTTGCGTGGCGACCCATTAATGGCCATTACGTGCATGAACATCTCCCGGATCAAGTCGGCAGAGATCGAATACCTGCGGCTTTCTTATCATCCGTTGCCGCCGGTGCATTCTGGTTTCAAACTACCACAGAGACCCTGAAAAGGTCAAGGACCGAGCGCCGGCAGCAATTTTCGCCCCCACGGGGCCGGGCCGAAAGCGCCGGGATAAACCGGTTTCGGGATTGAAGAATTTAAGAATTTCACTGCTCCCCGCGTAGCAGTAGAACCAGAAGAAATTATTTTTTTCTGCTCGTCGCGAAGCGATAGAACCATGAGGAATTGTTTTTTTCTGCTCCCTGCTTCCTGCTTCCCGCTCGCTTGTTTCGTAATTAGCTCAGGCTTGCCCCGTCTCATCAGTGATGATACATTGTTACTACTGAAGTATTAACGGGAGGATTAATCATGATCAAAAGACTAACGAAACACGGCAACAGTCTGGCCCTTGTGATTGACCGGTCCGTACTGGACCTGCTCAAAATCGACCGGGAAACCCCATTGGATGTATCTACCGATGGCCAGGCCCTGATCATTTCTCCAGTGCGGGACGTTGAGCGCCTGGATAGGTTTCAAAAGGTGCTCGAATCGGCCAATCGAAAATATGGGCGCGCTCTC
>JBELAB010000413.1:0-2929 GCA_049509275.1 Syntrophobacteraceae bacterium
GATTCAATCCGGGATAACGGTCCCTTTGTCGACTGAGCCGCGCTTTTGTTCCAGCTCCCCTTTGAGTGTTTCCCTCTGGTCGAGCAGCGTCGGGGTAAGTTCCGCATAGGCATGCTCGAACATGTCCAAAGGACTGAATTCCTTTTCGAGCAACTCCGACCAGCGGCGCTCGGCCGCGCTGATTTCTGTTTTGACTTGCTCTTCAACCGTCTGGTTTTTCCGGTCGTCGAGAATGCCCTTGTCTCTAAGGTATTTTTCAAACCGGGTGATGGGGTCGCGTTTCTCCCATTCTCTGACTTCTTCTTCCGTGCGGTACTTTTTCGGATCATCCGCTGTAGTGTGCATGGAGAGCCGGTAGGTTACCATTTCTACAAGAGTGGGTCCCTCGCCCCTTCTGGCCCGGTCCACCGCGTCTTTGACCACCTTGTAAACGGCGAGAACGTCGTTTCCGTCCACCTGAAGCCCCGGCATGTCGTAGGCAATCGCTTTCTGAGCCAGAGTTCTTGAATTGGTTTGCCGGCTCCGGGGCAGTGATATCGCCCATTGGTTGTTCTGACATATGAAAACGACCGGGGTCTGATAGACCGAGGCAAAATTCAAAGCTTCATGAAAATCGCCCTGGGAGGTCCCCCCGTCGCCAAAAAATGTCGCTACTACCGCATTTTGCCCGCGGTACTTTATCCCGTAACCGATTCCAACCGCATGAAGCATTTGCGAGCCGACAGGAACGGATACGGGAAGCAGGTTCAGTCCGTCCGGTATTTGCCCGCCCTCACTGTAGCCTCCATAATAGAGAAGAATGCGCTCGATCGGCTTTCCGCGCCACATTTCGACAGGAGTTTCACGAAAGGAGGGCACGATCCAGTCATCAGGATTCAAGGCGGCTGCCGCTCCAACCTGGGCCTCCTGCCCCTTGATCGGCGGAAAAGTTCCTATCTTGCCCTGTCTCTGAAGGATCAACATCCTTTCATCGAATCTTCTCCCAAGCAGCATGGCTCGATAGAGTTTGAGCAGCAGTTCGTCTGATAATTGCGGCTCCAGCGACTTGTCAACCTGCCCGCTTTGGTCCAGGATCGAAAGGTAATTGACGCGGTATGGAAGATCGATTTCTGTGGTCGGCATTATCCTTTCTCTCACCTCGAAATTGTCTGAAAGTGGCTATAGGCAAATGAACGGAATGAAAGCCCAGGTAAAATACTTTGGCATTGAGCAATATAAGTACAAGCCTTTTTTTATGCCAGAGGGCAACAGTTAATGTCCATCAGGAAAAACCGGATGAACATAGGAGAATTTCACCTCTTGAGGCGCCGGCAGTTTTCGATTCGGATTTTTTGACCTGCAAGAAGGAATTTTTATATTATCAATGAAATAAGTAGCTTATCTCTGATCCGAGGCCCGAAAAGGACTCTTTTAGGGCAAAAAATCCGGGTCGAAATCGGCTTGTCTGTCAAAGATAGATGTCCCTTTTAGCTGGAATTCGAAATGCGAGTAACTATTTTAGTAACTATTCTCGTAAAAGAGACTTAAAGCATGAGTGTAAGGAAATCAGAGGGAAGTATGCAAGTTTCCCAGCCCTTTTCTAAATGCTTGCAGGCGTTTGGCATAAGGAGGATACGCAAATGTCGGCCACACGAAAACGAGACCCTTCCAAAAAATCCTGGGCCGAGCCCTGGAAGGTGAAGATGGTCGAACCCGCCCGCTGGACAACCCGCGAATACCGCCGGGAGCGCATGCAGGAGGCCGGTTACAATACCTTTCTCCTTAAGTCCGAGGACGTATATATTGACCTGCTCACCGACTCCGGCACTTCGGCGATGAGCGACTACCAGTGGGCCGGCCTTATGCTCGGAGACGAGGCTTACGCGGGTAGCCGCAATTTCTACCACCTGGAAGCCGGTATCCAACAATTTTACGGGTATAAATATATAGTGCCCACCCACCAGGGCCGCGGCGCAGAGCACCTGGTTTCCCAAATCTACATAAAAAAAGGGGACGTGGTGCCGGGGAACATGTACTTCACGACGACGAGGATTCACCAGGAGCTTGCGGGCGGGAGTTTCGCGGATGTGATCGTCGACGAGGCTTACGATCCGCAGAGCGAGTACCCGTTTAAGGGGAATGTGGATCTGGGCAAGCTGGAAGACCTTATTAAAAAAGTCGGACGTGACGGAATTCCTTACGTGAGCCTTGCCGCTACCGTGAACATGGCCGGGGGGCAGCCCGTGTCGATGCAAAACGTGCGTGAGCTGCGCGCGCTCTGCGACCGATATGGCGTTCCAGTTCTTTTGGATGCGACCAGGGCAATAGAAAACGCGTACTTCATCCAACAAAGGGAGGAAGGGTACCGGGATAAAAAGGTGGCCGAGATCCTGCTCGAGTTCTGTTCATATACCCATGGGTCTTGGATGAGCGCAAAAAAGGACAGTCTCGTTAACATCGGCGGCTGGCTTGCCCTCAACGACTGGGAAAAGTTTGAGGAGGCGCGAAACCTCGTGGTGGTCTATGAAGGGCTTCACACATATGGCGGGCTTGCCGGGCGGGACATGGAGGCGATGGCGCGGGGCATCGAAGAATCTGTCGATGATGACCACATCCGGGCCAGGGTAGGGCAGGTGGAGTATCTGGGCGGCAAACTCCTCGACTGGGGCGTACCGATAGTCCTGCCCGTTGGCGGGCATGGCGTTTTCCTGGATGCAAAGCGCTTCTATCCCCATATCCCGCAGGACCTGTTCCCGGCCCAGACCCTTGCGGTCGAAATCTACCTCGAGGCCGGGGTGCGAACGATGGAAAGAGGCATCCTTTCAGCCGGTCGTGACCCTGAGACCGGGCGGCACCGCTACCCGAAGCTTGAGCTTGTACGAGTCGCCATTCCACGCCGGGTCTATACGCAGGCCCACATGGACGTTACCGCCGAAGCAATCGAGGAAGT
>JBELAB010000414.1:0-2917 GCA_049509275.1 Syntrophobacteraceae bacterium
TTCTTTTCGATGTGCGCACTGAAGCACCGCTTACAGCCAAACATACGAATCATGGTTTGATTTATAATGTGCTCAGCCGAATGCATTCGCGGGTCAAATAGCTTTTCGTTCATTTGCTTTCAGCTTCCTCCGTTTACCGCATCTGCATCACCATCTGTCGGCGTCACCATATACGACCACGGGAGTGCTTTCAACCATTCCCATTTGTCCCAGCTCAGCGGCAAGACGCTCAGGCGGCGCCAGGCGATAAGCCCTGCCCTTTGCGCCTGTTCGCGTATAGTTCTCCCATGAAAAGGAAAATGAATAGAACGAGAACTTTAGTTTTGGAGGCTGTCATTTTACCACGAATGCCACCTGGGGGGTCTCGACCGGCTCACTTTCGACGCCACGCCACACCCTGGCATGTACGATGTATTCGCCGCGGGAAAGCGGCCATAAGAACTGATGCTCATCTTTTCCGGTCTCACCCGCCGGTTTTCCGTTCAGGACCCACTGGACTCTCGCGGGCTTGATATTTTTAGAGATTCTAAAAGCAAAGGCCTGAAGTTCAGCGGGAATCCGGGGGTCCATTGCGATCTGAAGGCCGGGGGTGGGCTGAAGCAACTGAATGCCGGATACCGGATGCCGGCTTCCAGCTAAGCCTGGACCGGCAATTTCCAGGCCGGGCGCCGGTGAAAGGGATGAACCGATTATGCTCGACGCCTGGCGGGCGGGGACGGATTCCGGCCCCACATCGCTGTTTGCAGCCCTGATCGAGTGAAGTGAACATACTTCAACAGGGGCTTTGCCAGGCTCGAATTTTTCGTCCATACGCGGACAGTCGGGGCCTGCAAGCATTCCGCTCACGGCGCATATACTCACGGACACCAGACCGGGGCGCGCTGGAAAAGGGCCTGTTTCCGCGTCACGGTTCAGTTCCGCGAAGATGGCCCGAAGAACGAGCGCCGGCCCTATGGCTCCGGTTACTCCCCTGGTTGGCCGGTGGTCGAGATTTCCCATCCACACGCCGGCAGTGTATCCTTCGGTAAAACCGACTGCCCAGCAATCCCGATGGTCCGAGGAAGTCCCTGTTTTTACGGCTGTCTGGACCGGAAAGCGCAGGAGGTGGCCTTCTCCGAATTCAAGGCGCCTCGCCTGGGGGTCCGATAGTATGTCGGCAATTATTGCCGCCGTGCTCGAACCGATCACCGGACGTATTTCGTCGGAGGGCAGGCGGCGCCCGGACAGAGTGCGCAGAGGCCGGAAGGCCCCGTGGCGCGCCAGGGCCGAGTAGGCCTGCACAAGCTCGAAGAGGCTCACTTCCCCGTCTCCCAAAGCGAGGCCATGTCCGTAGAAGTCAGCCGATCTATTGAGACCCGATATACCGAGCAAGCGCAGCCACTGGAGAAACCGATCGGTCCCCGTGAATTGGATCGTTCTGACGGCCGGCGTATTCAGGGAATTTCCCAGCGCGACCCGCAGCCGAAGCGGACCGTAATAAGTCCTGCTGTAATTGTGAAAACTGTGCAGCCCCGAACCGGCAGCTTCAGACAGAGGAGAATCTTCTATCAAGGTTGCCGGGGTCCATCCCATTTCCATCGCAAGGGCGTAGAGAAACGGTTTCAAGGTCGAACCCGGCTGCCTCCGCACCGTGACGGCATCCACCCACCCCTGTGATTCTCCGGCTGAAATGCTTTCACTCACCCATGCAAGCACCTCGCCGGTTCGATTGTCAACGACAAGGGCCGCTCCATCGCCCAAGTCGCTTGATCCCAGCGCCTGGAGACGGTTCCACAGGATTTGCCGCACTTTTTGCTGCACTCGCCCATCAAGGCTGGTCGTTACCCTGCCACTGGAGTTCAACACCTCGGCCCCGGTGGTATCCAATACATAGTGAACGAATTGAGGCGCTTCGATTACTCTTTTGGAATGAGCGAATTCAAAGCCCTCCGAAAGAGCGGCCCGATATTCCGCTTCACTTAGCAGGTCTTTATCACGCATATGTGCTGCGAGCTTCGAGAGCCGCCTTTCAAGAGACCTGTGCCCTCGTTTCAGATCGAGACCCGAAGGCGCACGCACGAGGACCGCCAGCGCGAGACTTTCCTTCACATTGAGGGTTGCAGGATCGCGGTCGAAATAGAACCGGGCCGCTTCGACGACCCCCCGCCTCTGATGTCCGTACGGGACCTGGTTCAGGTAGAACTCCAGAATCTCGCTTTTTGAAAAACGTTTCTCGAGACGCGCCGCCTCAGTCCCTTCGAGCCACCTGGACCATACGGTTCGAGGCCGAGGGTGAAGCATGCGGACGACCTGTTCCGTGATAGTACTTGCTCCCCGCACCCCTTTCATCGCCCGCAGGTTTTGGGCCAGGGCGTGAACGCGGGCCGCCCAGTCCACCCCGTTGTGGCTTAGGAAGCGCCTGTCCTCCGACTCGATAAACGCATTTTGCAAAAGCGCCGGGATTTCGCGCAAGGGAACCGTTTGAACGCTCCACCTGTTCTGATAGCTGATCGACAACGGATTGCCGATTCGGTCGACAAGCTGAGGCTTCCTTACCCCCGAGTCGCCGAACAAAAGAGTGGCGGGCATCGGTTGGAGGTCCCGGGCTGTTTTCAATGCAAACAGCGCCAACAGGATTCCAATAATGGAAAGCGCAAAAATATAAAACTTTTTCACTTTCAGAATAAGGTCTCCCGTACTGGCTTTTCAGGTTTCACGTCTCAACCTGATGTCTGTTCGTGATTCGAGGACCTTTTCGGGTCACGAACACGAAGGAGACGGGGCATAGTCCGGTCAATGAGAGGGCACAGAGGAAAGCAATTGAACGAGCAGACAAAACTAATACAGAGGACAGAAGACAGAAGTCCTTTCTCCGTCCTCCGATGTCCGTCTTCCGTTCAAAAGACAGCTCCCTGTTTGCTCCCGGTTTTTCCTGCAT
>JBELAB010000415.1:0-4076 GCA_049509275.1 Syntrophobacteraceae bacterium
TATTCAGAACGCGCCTCATCATGGGCTCTGCCTCGGAAAGCCGGTTCGTGGCTTTCAATAATTGCGCCAGGTTGTTGAGATCTGTGGCGACCTCGGGGTGATCCGGGCCGAAGCTCAGCTCATCGATTTCGAGCGCGCGCCTCATCATGGGCTCTGCCTCGGAAAGCCGGTTCGTGTCACTCAATAATTGCGCCAGGTTGTTGAGGTCTGTGGCGACCTCGGGGTGATCCGGGCCGAAGCTCTGTTCATAGATATTCAGAGCGCGCCGCATCATCGGCTCTGCGGAAATATGCCGCGCCTGGTTGTACAGCCAAACGCCATAATCATTACACAACTGCCCCAGAGTATCGTCTTGAAGGCCGCCTTCCGCCGCCGCCTCCACAACCGCATCGAGATGGGGAGAAAGGCGGGTCCAGACGTCCCAACCGGCTTTGTCGTATTCGGAGGTGGGTAGTTTTGAACAAAGCCAGGACAAGGCTAGTTCCAGCGATTCGCGGCGCGCCTTTTGCGGCAAGACCGCCCGCGAGCATTCGAGCACCAGTTTGTGGAGGCGGAGCGACCCTTCATCGAGTTCGACAAGGGAGAGCGTCTGCAATTCAGCCAGGGCTTCACCGGCATCGGTTTGATCCGGGCCTTCCGAGGCGGCGGACAAAATAGCCTGCACCTCCTGCGAATCCTCCATCATCGCGCGTGGAAACGGCTCCGGGGCGAGCCAGGCAAGCAGGCTCAGCAGGGCGGAAGCAGGCGGAGCGAGCCGATCGAAGCTTACCTTGAAAGCGGTCAACAATGAACGGGGGTAATCGACATCAGGGGCGGAAAAATCGAGGAGCTTTTCGTGCTTCTCTTTCCACTCGGCGAGGTATCGGCCGGGAGCGATCCTGCGCCATTTCATATAGCTGGCTGCAACGGCCAGCGCCAGGGGCAGCAGGCCCAGTTCTTGGGCCACACGGTCGAAATCGGTAAGCTCGCCGGGGGACGGCTTCTCTTTCCAGTAGCGGGAGAGAAGACACGCGCGGGCCTCTTCGGGCGTGAAGAGGTCCAGCGGCAGCTTGCGAACGATACCCGTGGGCCAGTCGTCGCGGCGGCTGGTAATGACAAACCGGCCGCCGGCGAGTTCCGAGATCAGCATGTTGGTCGCGTTGCGCGTCTCAACCGAGTCCGCCCCGTCGATCACCAGCACCCAGCACCCGGCGCTCCGGCGGAGGGCATGGACGACATTATTACGGCGGGCTTCGAAGTCGGTTGGAGTTTCGCCTTGCTCGAAGGCCATGTCGCAACCGCCCTGAAGGTAGAGGACCCACACTGCCTGAATAGCGAGGCGCGTCTTGCCGATACCTCCCCCGCCGCGAAGGACGTGCGGCTGCACCACCGCTAGCGCGCCGCCTCCCGGAGCCGTCATGCCGTCCCGTAGGGCCCTCAACTCCTTTTCGCGTCCGATGAAGTGTGCGGGGTCCATCCAGGCGGGGAGACTGTGCGGGCGGTCCGGGGTGGAGGGCATTGGGACACGGTCTTTAAGGATGGAAAGAATATCCTCGATTCCGGTTAGGATTTTCTCGATCAACTCCGTGAAATCCGTTTGCCTCACCCGCTCGGCAAGTGGTGACAGCTTTATGATTTCTCCCAGTCCAGCCTTTTGCACCCCGCCCTGTCCCGTCAGCAGGCGATGCAACCCGGCGTAATCGGATTCCGGATTGCCGAGATCGAATGCGTTGAGATGGAAACGGGTATATCCGCCGAGGACAGACGGGATGGCAGACTCGGTCGCCCCATCGAGCAGAATCGGGATGCAGCGCCGGTTTGTCTTGTCGTCATATATATAGTCATAGATGAGAGTGCCTTCCCAGAAGACGCCCCTTCCCACATCGGCCTTTACCCGCCCTTCGATGCGACGCTTGTATTCCACGGTACAGACGCAGAGGACGAAATCCGACTTTTCCGGTCGCAGTTGTTCTTCGCACCAGCGGGGCCAGTGCACCAATTTGTGTTGATGGAACTGGTCCAACTCGGCGTCGATGCCATCACGGCGAAGCTGCTGAGCTAATTCGAGCACCCTGTCATTGTGTTTGCGTGGGTCGTGGCTGTAACTAATGAAGACGCGCGGTGGACCAACTTCCTTTTGCTTCCTGGGGCTCATGAAATTCGCTCCATCAACCGAGGCGGCATGCGCCGCAATCGTGAACAAGCCTGATGCCTGTAGAGCGGACAGTAAAACAACGGTGGAATAAGAGCTACTTTTCTGGGGGACTTGGTTATTGAATACCACGGCGGATTTAACCCGTCAATATCAGAGGTATTTCAATGCTATTGGAAATCGGCCTATTTCATCCGAATAGATTTCCGCCTCCACATACTTGCGAACTGAGAGTAAGTTTGCCATAATCGACTTCCCGGCAAAGCTTGATTGCCGTTTAGGCATATTTTTATCGAGACAGGGTAACGTCGTGTGATAAGCGTGGGAGAAAAGCTTATGTTGCCAAGAAGTCAAAGAAACGGTCCCCTGGCCGGCGCCGCCGCGATTTGCTTCCTTTGTCTGCTCATGGGATTTTGTATGGCGCTGTGCGGCTGCCAACCATCGAAGCCCGAGGTCGTCAAGACGGTAAGCATTCCCGATGGTGAGATCGACCCCGAAATTTGGGGCAAGGCCTACCCTGACGAGTATAACCTGTGGAAGAAGACCGAGGAACCCGAGCCGTCCGGCAAGAGCAAGTACAAGAGAGGATTCGACGCCGACAGGCCCACCTATGACAAGTTGTCGGAATATCCCTATTTGGCCCTTCTGTTCAGCGGTTGGGGCTTCGGTGTGGAATACAACGAACCCCGGGGACATGCCAACATGATTCGCGACCAGCTCGAGGTCGATGCCGCGCGCCTCAAAGCGGGCGGAGTGTGCCTGTCATGCAAGACGCCTTATGCGCCGCAATTTCAAAAGGAGCTGGGGGCCGATTACTACAAGCTGCCCTATAAGGAAGTGCTCCTGATGATCCCCGAGAAAAACAGGTCGTTGGGCGTGGCCTGCATAGATTGTCACAACAACCGGGACATGTCCCTGAGGCTTTCCAGGGGTTTTACCCTTGGGGAGGCCCTCAAGGCGGTAAAAGTGGACCCGGACAAGCTCTCGCGCCAGGAAATGCGCACCGCTGTTTGCGCCCAATGCCATGTTACCTACAATATCCCCAAAGACAAGGAGATGAACTCCGTTGGTCTTTTCTTTCCCTGGCAGAAGAGCACGTTTGGCAACATCACCATTGAAGACATCATCAGGGTAATTCGCAGCGACGATTCCCTCAAAGAGTGGAAGCAGACGGTTACCGGTTTCAAGCTGGCCTTCATCCGGCATCCGGAATTCGAGCTTTTCTCAAACCACAGCATCCATTGGAAAGCTGGGGCTGCGTGCGCAGACTGTCATATGCCTTACACAAGGGTGGGAGTGCATAAAGTCTCCGATCACCGCGTCATGAGCCCTCTCAAAAACGATTTGCGCGCGTGCGGGCAATGTCATGCCGAAGGTTCCGACTGGCTCAAGGAACGAGTGATCGAGATTCAGGACCGTACCGTTTCGCTCATGCTCAGGGCCGGCTATGCCACGGCGACCACGGCCAAGCTTTTCGAGGCTGTCCACAAGGTAAGGGAAGAAGGCAAGCCTATCGACGAGGAACTCTATAACAAAGCCAGGGATTTCTACGAAGAAGCCTTCTATCGCTGCGTGTTTATAGGGGCTGAGAATTCGGTCGGATTCCACAACCCCCCCGAGGCCATGCGAGTGCTTGCCGATTCCATCGCTTTTGCCGTCAAATCCGAGGCTTTTCTAAGACAGATACTGGCCCAGGCCGGCGCCGAGGCGCCGATGAAAGTTGAACTGGAAATGGCCAAATATTTAGACGATAGGGGCGGAAAAAAGCTCAAAGGCGAGCCCGCCATAGAAATCAAAGACCCCATGAACTTGCAGGATATGTTCTAGTGCAGCGTCAACTAAGTTCCTATAGGTAAGGACCTTCAGTCCGTCATTCCGGCGGAGCCTGCCCCGGAAGTGTCTAGTCCGGGGGCCGGAATCCAGCGTCTTTTCAGTTGGTTAAAAG
>JBELAB010000416.1:0-3787 GCA_049509275.1 Syntrophobacteraceae bacterium
ACAATCTTGCCGGGCAGAAAAGTCTTCTTGCGGCAGGTGATGACCCCCGAGTTTACAAGGTTCATGGCGCCGTCCGAGATCATCTCGGAATGGATGCTGAGATCGTTTTTGTCGCCAAGGTAGCTCAAAACCGCGTCCGGAAGGGCGCCAATGCCAAGCTGCAGGCAATCTCCGTCCTTTATCAGACTTGCCACATGGCCGCCGATCGCCTTCTCGGTTTCCCCCAGCTTCGGGGGGGCAAGTTCGATGAGAGATTCCCCTGTAGGGACAAAGTAATCGATGTCTGTCGCATGCAGGCAGGAATCCCCGCCCACCCTCGGCATTTTGGGATTGACGGCGGCTATCACTGTTTTGGCGCTTAAAGCCGCCTGCCTCGTGTAATCCACCGAAATGCCCTGGCAAAAGAAACCGAGTTTGTCAGGGGGTGAAACAGTTATGAGCGCCACATCCACCGGCAGTATTTCATCCCTGAACAGTCTCGGAATTTCGCTGAAAAAACAGGGGGTGTAGTCGCCGCGCCCGTCGTTGACTGCCTTGCGGGTCGTGGCCCCTACAAACAGAGAGTTGTGCCGGAAAGCCCGGGCATTTTCCGGCAGGCAGTAGCGCGCGCTTCCCATGGCTACCATATGGACAATTTCGACCCGCTCGAGTTCATCCGCCCGGTCAACCATTGCCTCAACCAGAGACTTCGGTTCCCCGCAGGCATGAGCGGTCACCACCCGGTCACCGGATTTGATTGCTTTCACCGCTTCTGAAGCGGTTGTCAAATGCTGATCGTAGTGATCATGCCACTTCATGAGGATTCCTCCCCTCAAAGAATTCTTGAATCTTTTCAACAATCCGCACGCGCCAATTATGCCTTGATCCCGGCCAGTTGTTTTGCGAGATTCTTTTTGTGCTCGAGATTGCCCTGGCGGGAGATCATGATCCTCTGGGCCTGAGGCGAACCGGCCCCGTGCATCGATTCAGTCCGGTAGCCAACAGCCGCAGTTCCCAGCGTGATGTTCTCGATGAGCCTCAGGATTCGCATCCTGTGTTCGGTCGGGACCGAAGCTACGCCACGGAAATACTTGTCGACCACCTTGCCGATTTCCGGATGCCTCAAGTCTTTCTCCGAGGCCATGGTCACCATGAGCCCGCCGGCGATATCCTCGGCCAGGCGCGCAATTTCATACGGATAACGGGTAACGTTCTGCTTGCAGACGTTTGCCAGCAACATATTAATAAGGTAGTTCCCGGAGGCCGTTCTGTTGCCTTCGGCCGAACAGGCTATGCCGCAGGCATAAAGAGTCTCATTGAGGTGCATCATTTCGATGAGCTTGTCTTTGATATGGGAGGCCTTCATTGCTCCGTTATAGTCCGCTGCCAGCGCCGCTGCGCCGATCAGCACGTCACCCACGCCTACCTTGCAGCCGCCATAGCTCTGGCGATGGTACCCGGCAAAACGCTCGACAAGGGGGCCGCTGAACTCATACTCTCCAGCCATCAAAACATTTTCCCACGGGATGAACACGTCGTCGAAAACCATCAGGGCTTCATGTCCCCCGAACTGCCTGTTGCCAACATCTATCGGGCTGCCCTCCAATTTGCGGGTATCGCAGGACTGGCGGCCGTAAATGTAGGAGATGCCATCCGCATCGGCCGGAGCAACGAAGGAGACAGCGTAAGCGGCATCCTCTTTGGCCATGGTCATCGTGGGCATCACCAGAATCCAGTGCGAGTTGATCGCCCCGGTCTGGTGCGCTTTTGCACCGCGGACCACAATGCCGTCCGCTTTCTTCTCCGCAATGCGCACGAAGAGATCGGGATCTGCCTGTTTGTGGGGAGGCAGTCCGCGGTCGCCCTTCGGGTCGGTCATGGCCCCGTCCACCGTCAGATCTTCTTCCTGCATCATCAGGAGGAACTTATTGAAGCGCTCATGGTATTTAGTGCCCAGCTTCTGATCCATCTCGAAGGTGACACTGTCCACGGCGTTGATCGCGTCCATTCCGACACACCTCTGGAAGCATGCTCCTGACTTCTGCCCCAGAAGGCGCTGCATTTTCACCTTCCTGACCAGATCGTCGGTGCTCCTGTGCAGATGGCAGAACCGATTGATTTTGCTGCCGGTCAGATGGGAAGTTGCAGTCATGAGGTCTTCATGCTCAGGAGCTTGGGCAAGCTCATATGTAAGTTTTACAGAGTTCATCGAAGGCCGGATGATCGGATGATCGACCGGGTCCTTCACGATCTCACCCAGTAGGTAGATCTTCATATTCAATTTGCGTAAACTGTCTTCGTACTGTTCACCTGTCATAAGCGCCATTTTTTTCTCCTTGCTTTTCCTTCAAATGAGCGTGAGCTTGAGTATTAGAGTTGCCGGTTGAGACATCATTTAAGCCTATATTTACTCACCCGATATTCTCGCGTTGAAAACGGGGTCTTGGGTCTTGTTGTAAGTAGGCCATCTGCGGAAGAAATCCCTGCCGTAGATCAGGACGCACAGGACGATCCCCACTCCAAACGCATAAGCTGCCCCGCGGGAGACGAGCACAGCGCCGACTACTCCGGCAACTCCCAGATCATTGAACGTCCTGGCCTTCAGGATTCCGACCCTTACGGCCACATAGCCCTGGATCAGCATGGTGAGGGAGAGTGCTATAGGCAGGATCGGCTTTACCAGGGTGACTATTGGAGCGAGAAAGTAGCCGGTGAAAGTACCCAGGCGGAAGGACGCCATACCGCCGAAAAGGCTGTCCATTGCCTCCCTGCCGTGCTTGTACCGCTCGCACTCCACTACCTGCATGGCCGCCCACATCGGACCGCACATGGACGCATCCGGCCCTATCATCGACATGGTTATGTTTCTAAGGCCGACGATCATGTTGTTGCGGTTTGGTTCGCCGAAAAGAACTATATAAGTTGCAAAGACCAGAGGAGCTGCTGCTACGTAGAGACTAAATGCCGGAAACCCGATTCTGGCCGAAAAAGGGGTCCATTGAGTAAAAAGGGTGACAAAATGCGGGGTTGTAAATCCCCACTCAAGGGTGGGCCAGGGGAGTTCCCGGAAAATCGGCGCAATGAATATGGCAAGCACCAAAGCGGGCAGAAGCCCAAGATCCGATAGGTAGGTCAATAGCTTATGCTTGTTGCGCAACGATTTGAAAAGATTTGAGAAAAGAATGAAGAACGCAAAACCGATTGAGATCGCGATTGTCCAGGGATAGTGATCGAAGCGGCCACCTGCTTCAAAAACCAGCCTTACGGCCGCGACTCCGGCGCCGAGCAGAATGCCCGCCTTCAATGCGTCCGGGACAAGATCGACGAACCTTTTCGCAAGTCCGGTGGCCCCCAGAAGCAGCGAAAGTACTCCCAGCTCGCACTCGAAGGCTATGAGCGCATGCATGCGCGGGACACCTTCAGGGTATGTTTTGAGCCATAGAAGCAGCAGAGGGATCGCCGGGGTGATCCATCCCGGCACGACGGGGTCTCCCAGGTGAGCATGCCACAGATAGAGAAAGCCGTTCAGCATAACCACCGTTAAGGCAATCTCGAAAGGCATTCCAAGATATTCGGTCAGGATGGGTATGATCCCGAGACACACAGCGCACATGATCAAACCCTGAATATAATCCGGCGCTTCAAAACGATAGTGGATGAAGGGCAGTCTCAGATGAAAAGGCCCTAGAGGGATATAGGGCTGCCTTCCGCCAGACTCGCGTTTGAAAACAGGGCCTAACAAGCTCATTGAACTCTCCTTAACAGTTGATTGTTGGTTGATGGTAACGCTTCAGGTTCAGTTTTCTCT
>JBELAB010000417.1:0-2853 GCA_049509275.1 Syntrophobacteraceae bacterium
GTGCCGGCACGAGTTTGACGGTCCGTTCGCAGGGAAGTGGCGGGACCAGGGTTAAGGCCGCTACATGAATGATCCTCCTGCGACAGATTAATCCGCTCCTTTATCAAGCGTCCCCGGGGTTTTTTCACCTGAATCCTCAGTTCATCCGACGGCCTGCTCTATCCTTGCCCTCTTGCAGACTGTGCGGTATCATCCATCATCCCACAAACCGCCCATGTTCAAGTTTCCGGAGCAATCAATGACTCTCACCAGAACCCAAATCGCGGCCTGAAGGGGGCCAATGAAAAATGAAGAAAGTTGGCATGCATATTCACTCCTGTGTTTCGGATGGAAAAGATAGACCTTCAGTGTTGATTGAGAAAGCCGTCCAGGATGGTTTGTCGGCGGTTTGTCTAACGGATCACGATCTCTACCACGGTATTGACGAGTTCCAAACGGAGGCTGGAAAATATGACCTCAAGACCATGCCTGCCATGGAAGTATCGGCTCACTGGCAAAACCGCAGTTACGTTCACCTGCTCGCTTATGGGATTGATTTTCCCGGCAAGGAACCGCTTCTTCGGGAAACGCTCGGGAAAAATTGGGAAGCTCACAATGGAGTGTATGACGAGATAATGAAAAGACTTGCCGTATGCTACTCGGTCAATTTTTCTCGAGAAACGATTAAGAAAAAGATCGGCCAGATGGGGCCGATCAATTTTGTCCTGCCGACCATAAAGTTTTTGGAAGGTTATCTCGGCATCGAGAAAGGCGAGTTCAAGAGGTTTGCATATGATAACCGCTTCACTTTTGAGAATCCCGTTTTACAGGGTCTTTATCTTTCAGTGGAAGAGGCCATGGAGCTTATTAAGTCCGCCGGAGCGAAGGCCGTGCTGGCTCATCCCGGTATGTTCGAAACTTATACTATAGCTGGAGGAAAGAGCGCCAAAGATTTCGAAGAACTTTTCTTTTTCCTGGTGGATTTGGGACTCTCCGGAATAGAAACATACTACCCCAACCATGACCGAGAACAAACCGAGTATTTTGAAGACCTCGCACTGCGTTGCCGCCTTTGGAAAACTGCCGGCTCAGATTATCACGGTGAGTATAAACCCAACTGCGGCATGTCTATGCCGGGGATGAGCTATGAAGATTTTCTCCGGTTCAAGGATTTCTGTGAAAGATAGGTTCGCAATGAATCGCGGATTTTGGGGAGCCGCGAGCACACTTCACAATAACATTTCAGCCTATTCCCCTGCTCAATCTCTCCAAGGCAGCGGTTGCATGACACGCATTGGGCCGGTTGCCGATCGCCCTTTAACCACTTGTTTGGCAGGCCGGGTTCACGGATCAGAGGCCGCGCCATCGATACAAGGTCTACAGAGCCTGATTCAATTGCCCTCTCCGCGGTTTCAGGACTGCGGATGCCGCCTACAAGGATGAGGGGGATATTTAACAGAGGCCTCAGTTTTTCGGCATAGGAAAGGAAGTATGCTTCGTGAAACGGCAAAAATAGTTTCTGGACACCCAACATAAGCTTCAAATAATATTTTGCCAAAGCGCTGCGGTCTCGTGCGATGATATCGGCAAAACTATCTCCCCGCATCACACCAAGCGCTATCTCTCCAGTCCCTCCGCTGATCTCGATGGCATCCAGCCCAAGTTCGGCGAGTTTCTGTGCGGCAGGGAAACTGTCTTGTGGTGTAGTGCCAAAGGGGATAAAGTCTTTCACATTCAGTTTATACAAGACAGGGAAATCGGGGCCTACCGCCATCCGCACGGCGTTATACACCTCGGCGGGAAAGCGCAACCGATGCTCAAAATCGCCGCCCCACATATCCCGCCTGCGATTAGTCAAAGGCGATAAAAAGCTTGAGATCAGATATCCGTGTGCGCCGTGAATCTGTACCGCGTCGAATCCTGCCTCTTTCACGCGGGCGGCAGCGTTTCCGAAGTCCCGTATTGTCTGAAGGATTTCCGCCTCAGTCATAGGCTTGGGTACGGTGAAATAAGCAAGGTCAGGTATCGCAGAAGGAGCCAGGGCCTTACGGCCTCCAAGCGCCCCGGACTTTATCTGCCTTCCGCCGTGTGCAATCTGCATGGCGATTTTGCCACCCAGTTCGTGCACGGCATCGGTGATCCTCCGCCACCCGGCGACGACCTGGCCCTTGTGAATGCCGTTCTGCAACGGCATGGCTTGTCCGGACTCATTCACATACGCGTAACCGGTGATGATCAATCCTGCGCCTCCACGCGCGAGACGTTCATAGAAGCGCCGCGTTTCTTCAGTTGGAAGCCCCTCAGGCGTGGCCATATTTTCGAGAGTGGCTGACTTGACGATGCGATTTTTCAACACCATACCTTTGAGATTGAAGGGAGTAAATATTTTCATGTGTTATTTACCTCTCAAGCCTGAATAATGCATGACGTAATAACCCGTGCATCCGAACCGCATTTTGGGGTCTGATTCTGCCCGAAAAAACTTCCTGGAGAATCCAAAAACCAGCAAAACCATTCGATTTCCCATCAACGATTATAAGCCAGCATGGGTTCGAATCATAACTCCTTCAACGGCTCGGGCGGCCTGTGGCCGCTCATCGCGTCGCCGGCGTCAGGTGTTAGTTTTCGCAACGGAAATACGGAGAGCATCGCAATGACCCCAACGATCGCAAAGGCCGGCCAGAAATCATCGGCGTTCAAGGCCGCCTGGTGATGCCAGTTGAGCGTCAGGCTGAGCAAAAGGGCCCCCGTTCCGACGCCCAGACTCAGAAACAATTGTTGCAGCATGCTGAACAAAGTCGTGGCGCGGCTCATCGATTCGTCCGGCACGTCGGCAAACACAAGCGTGTTAAACCCCATGAACTGCAGCGAGCG
>JBELAB010000418.1:0-2852 GCA_049509275.1 Syntrophobacteraceae bacterium
ACTGCTCACCGTTTGGAAATTTGAGCCAAAGCTGCGGCTATTGCGTCCGGCGAGAGCACATAGGTTGCCGCACCAAGCTGGATAGCCTCGGCGGGCATGCCGAAAACAACACAACTTGCCTCATCCTGTGCAATGGTTACGGCCCCTTTTTCGCTCATGGATTTGAGGCCGCCGGCGCCGTCTTTTCCCATGCCGGTCAGGAGCACACCGACAGATCTCAGGCCGAATGCGTCGGCCACGGACCGGAACAGGTGAGAAACTGACGGACGCATGCCGTTTTCCGGTGGCTCGCCGGTCAGGGCAATGCGGCCTCCCGATCCGACTCCCATGTGGACGCCATCGGGTGCAAGATAGATGTTTCCGGGCTGCAAAATTTCACCTTCCGAGGAGATTCGCACAGGTAGTTTGCAATAGTGCGCAAGCGAGTCCGCAAGCCCGTCTATAAAACCAGGGGAGATGTGCTGAACGACAAGGACCGGCGCAGGGAAATCCTCCGGCAGCGCCGAGAGGATGGTTTGCAGGACAGGGGGACCTCCGGTTGATGCACCTATTGCGATGATCCCGATATCTTTCGAGCCTAAATCATACCCCTCGGCGATACCGGATTGAGTGGGAGGGACCACTCCTTTGCGCTTCATCGGCCAGCGCTTCACCACCTTCACTTCGGACATCAGCTTCACCGTCTGGATGAGCGCATTTGCCGTTTGCTCGTATTCCGGATGGCCGATGCCCATAGGCTTGCAGGCAGCCGCCAGCGCGCCCGCCTCAAGGGCGCGGAACGTCGTTGCAACTTGCTTTGGGTCTACACTCACACTCACAATGACTATAGGGACCGGATGAGTCTCCATTATCCTGCGTGTTGCCTCATAGCCATCCATCCCCGGCATGCTGATGTCCATCGTGATTACATCGGGCTTTAGCTTCTCTGCGAGCTGCAAGGCTTCCGTTCCGTTATGCGCCGTTCCTATCACCCGTATCGCGGGATCGGAGTTGAGAATATAGTAAAGGAATTCGCGAACGACTGCTGAATCTTCCACGACGAGGACCCTGATACTCATATGAGTCTCCGGATAACTTCCAGTAAATTGCTTTGTTCGAAACTGCTCTTCACCACATATGCGTTTGCCCCTACGTCTATTCCGCGCTCCCTGTCTTCGCGTGATTCGAGTGCGGTTACCAGCACGACCGGCAAATCGGAAAGCCTCGTGTCGGTCCTTATCTTTGCCGTAAGGTCAAACCCGTTCATTCTGGGCATCTCGACATCGGATACCACGAGATCGAATTCAGTGCTCTTCAATGCGGTAAACGCATCGATACCGTCAACAGCAGTTGCGACCTCGTATCCGGCGGATTCCAGTATTGTTTTAAGCAAAGTTCTTGCCGTGATGGAATCCTCAACGACCAGAATAGATAACCTTTTTTTAGGTCCTCCAGCGATAGTTTCTGCATGAGTTGGGGCAACTTTAACGGCAGAGATCATAAGATCGTGGACATTTAGAATGGGCGCCACTTTGCCTGTTCCCAGCACAGTGGCGCCCGCAATGTTTCGCACTCGTGAAAGCTGGGGCCCCAGATTTTTTACCAGGATCTCTTGTTCCTGCAGGACTTCATCGACGAGAAAAGCCATCCGTTTTCCGGCCGAACCGAGCACCGCGATTTGCACATAAGGACCCTCGTCATATACCCTATCGGAGGTTGTTCCAAACTCGAGTACGGCTCCGAGTCTTACGAGCGAAACGGCATGACCGTCTAAAGACAGAGTTTCACGGTTCTCCACGGTTTGTATTTGGTCTTTCCTAACTCTGGCCACCCTCTCGACATTCGCAGAGGGAATGACGAAAAGATGTCCACCCACACCGACAAGGACGCCTCGCAATGTGGCGAGCGTCAGAGGGACCACCATTCTGAAGCTAGTCCCGAGGTCCGGTTGGGTGTCAATTGAGATCGTGCCGTTCAGTTTTTCGACTTTCTCCTTCACGATGGCAAGCCCGAGTCCTCTGCCGGAAATGTCCGTAATGATGGGACTGGTGGTGACCCCGGATCGGAAAACCAAAAACAGGGTCTCGTATGCTCCCAACCTGCCGGCTTCTTCACGCGATATGGCGCCGCACTTTTGAGCCGCTGACCTTACTTTCAGCGCGTCAATTCCAGCTCCATCGTCGCGTACCGTAATCTCAATGCCGCCATGCCTGGAAGAGACGGAGACCTTTATATTTCCTTGGGCGGACTTGTGCTTTTTCTTTCGGTCGTCGGGCATTTCAATGCCGTGGTCAATGCAGTTTCGCACCAGGTGGATGAGCGGGTCTTTCATTTCGTCCAATACGCGCCGGTCTATTTCGATCTCGCCGCCCTCTATATTCAATGCCACTTCTTTGCCGGCATCACGCGAGAGGTCGCGCACGAACCTGGGGAAACTCTCGAGAAACGAAGAAAAAGGAAGCATCAGTGTTTTCTTCATATCGTCGAGCAGAGTATCAACCATGACGGCAATCGATCGGTGATCGTTTTCAGCGGCCTTTATCAGCTTCGTCAAGCCGGGTTCGAATAAGGTCAGGAAAGAGCCGGCCTCACCCTCATCGCCGGCTTTCCCCGGTGTTTCGCGCCCCGGGGTTGTTTTGAACGATTTCTTTTTTCCCCTTTCCTTTTTCCACCGCGTAAAAGAGTTCATCAACATTTTCAGTTCAAGGGCAAGCTGGCCGGCAGCAAGTTTAACCGAAAGCATCTCTTCGGCCTGGAGAAGGAGTGCATCGAGCTTTGCCGTCGAAATCCTTATTGTCCCGGTGGATGAAAGGGCGGGCACGATCACCGGGGGAGTCTCGGGGATGAAGGTGCTGATTTTCGGAATCGAATCA
>JBELAB010000419.1:0-2846 GCA_049509275.1 Syntrophobacteraceae bacterium
TTGTCGAGTTGCGACATCACTCCGCCGACGGCGGGGGATTTTTCGACCAGATAAACATAAAAACCGGTGTTGGCGAGATCGATCGCCGCCTGCATGCCGGCGATCCCGCCGCCAACGACCATAACTGAACCGACAGGTCCATCTTTCTTGGTCTCCATGAATCTACACCTCTGAATTTTTTAATGATTTCCCGAAATAACGACAAAAACGCTCCAAGGGCAAACGAATGCTTCTCAGTGGACAACCTAGTGGGGATTGGAGCCATGCGAACTTGAGCAGGAATTAAAAAGCGTATAGGCGATCCCGAGGTACTCCCTTTGGGCGCAGTACTTATAGTCCAAAACGATTGTTTGGGGAAGAGAAAAAATTTATATCATACTGAAGTAATAGACAATAAAAGTGTTCATTGAAATATGCCTCACATCTTGACAGGTCTGCCCTGAGATGGGAAAAAGAAAATCGTTTACTATTTCGCATTTTTATGTGCAAATTATTGAACAGATTTCCCAGGTGGGGATTGTGAAATGAAAGAACCTGTCAGATTCGTCGGTGCAGGTCCCGGCGACCCCGAGCTTATTACGGTAAAGGGGATGCGCTTTCTTCAGGAGGCCGACCGTGTCGTGTATGCCGGCTCTCTGGTTCCCAAGACCCTGCTCCATTATTGCAGAAAAGACGTTAAGGCTTATAACAGCGCCTCTTTGACGCTTGCACAGACACACGCACTGCTCAAGGAGGGGTATGAGGCCGGAGAACACGTCGTTCGGCTTCATACCGGTGACCCGAGCCTTTATGGGGCGATCCATGAACAAATGACTCTTCTGGACCGTGACAAGATTGCTTATGAGGTGGTGCCGGGGGTCTCGGCTGCTTTTGCTGCCGCTGCGGCAATGAAACAGGAACTTACTATTCCGGAGATCTGTCAAACTGTGATCCTGACCCGGCTTGGCGGCAGGACAGAAGTGCCGGGAAAGGAGAAATTAGAAGCCCTTGCTTCACACCGCGCCTCTATGGTCATTTACCTTAGCGTTCAGCGTATCGAGATGGTAGTTGCGGAACTGAAGGTGCATTATCCGGTTGATACGCCCGCGATAGTCGCCTACAGGGTAGGCTGGCCGGACCAGGAACTGATCCGGGGAACCCTGGAGAACATAGCCGAGAAGGTGCGGACCGCGAAAATCGAGCGCCAGGCGATCATCCTCATTGGCGAGGTATTCAAGATAAAGGGTATGTCCGGCAAAAAGAACAAAAGGTCCAAGCTCTATGACGAAACGTTCGATCATCAATTCAGGGACGGCGCAAAACCCGAGCAATCAGAAGACGGCGATTTTCGCCCTGACCCTGAAGGGTGCTGAACTCGCGGCCAGGATAAGCTCGCGGATCCCCGGCAGCGCTTGTCTTTGCAACTATCGTTACGCTTTGCCGGGGATGAGTCTTTTCGAGCGTATATCCGAGGTTTTCCCATCGGCGTGGCGCGAGTGTGACTCGATCATCTGCATAATGAGTTGCGGAATAGCGGTCCGAATGGTTTCCGCTCTGCTTGAAGACAAGACGGTAGACCCGGCGGTTGTCGTTCTGGACCAGGATGGCCGCTTTGCGATAAGCCTTGTTGCGGGTCATATCGGCGGGGCCAACGAGCTGGCGAGAAAGGTTGCCCGGATCACCGGCGGCCAGGCCGTCATAACTACGGCTTCCGATCTCCAGGACAAGCCCGCGATAGACCTGACCGCAAAGAGTGCGGGCCTGCTGATAGAAAACAGCGGAATACTGAGCAGAATCCAAGCTGCAATCCTGGACGAGGAGCCTCTGTGGATATTCGATCCCGATGGGCTTCTGTTAAAGCATCTGCCGACGGATCACGGTTTGCGGGTGATCAACGGTTTCGGGGAACCAGGCGCTCTTCGAGCAGGTCTTGGTATATGGGTTTCGGAATTACTCTGTCCTCGAAGTGTAAGATGCCTCAAGCTCCGGCCTGCCAACCTCGTGATAGGAATCGGCTGCAACAGGGGAACCGCCTCGGAGGAAATCGTTGAATTTATCGGGAAAAAGCTTAAGGAAAACAGGCTTGCGCCTCTTTCCATAAAGCGTTTCGCAACCCTGGATATTAAGTCGAACGAGCGCGGGCTTCTGGATGCGGCAAGAGCATTCGACAGGCCGATTCACTTTTGCGCCCGTAAAGAGATAGAGGGCATTGCCGTTCCGAACCCGTCGGAAACGGTTGCCCGGCATGTAGGAGCGAAAAGCGTATGCGAAGCAAGCGCCCTTTGGAGCGCAGGGACGCAGGAATTGCTCGTGCCCAAACAGAAAGCGCGGAACTGCACCCTGGCGGTCGCCAGGGTAAGCTCTCCATAATCAGCCTTGGACCGGGATACAGTTCTTACATGGCCCGGGAAGCGCTCGACGCGCTGGAGTCAGCAGAAATCGCGCTGGGGTATAAGACCTACCTGGACCTCATTTCGGACCTTTTGCAGAACAAGACCGTCATTTCCAGCGGAATGCGAAAAGAGGTGGAACGTTGCCAGGCGGCGATAGGGCATGCTTTGTGCGGCCGAAATGTGGCTTTGATCTCCAGCGGCGATGCCGGGATTTATGGCATGGCCGGGCTGGTTTTGGATATCTGTAGAAAGAAACGGCTCAATGTTTTGGAGTGGGATGGGAAAGACTTGAACGGGTCGCCTGATTTTTTTCTGCGGGTAATTCCCGGGATTCCTGCTTTCAACGCGGCGGCGTCCCTTGTAGGAGCGCCCCTCATGCACGATTTTGCCGCGGTGAGTCTTAGCGATCATCTGACTCCATGGGAGGTCATTGAAAAAAGACTCTCAGCCGCCGCCCAGGCTGATTTCGTCCTT
>JBELAB010000042.1:0-11607 GCA_049509275.1 Syntrophobacteraceae bacterium
AAGGGGCTGGAGGGTGGGTCCTGATTGAACTGCGCGCTACAGGCTAGGTTGCAGTCGGCCTTGATCGTGGGTAGATTTCCTGTAGGAGGCAACCGTGGCACGAGTTCTCATCCATCCAGGAGAGCACCTGGCCGACGAACTGAAGGCGCTCAACATGAGCGCAAACGAGCTCGCGAAAGAATTGGGCGTGCCGGCGAACCGGCTCACGCAGATCATTGCCGGCAAGCGCGGTATTTCGGGCGACACGGCTTTGCGGCTCGGCAAGTGGTTCGGCACGGGGCCGGACATCTGGATGAACCTGCAAAAAAATTACGAACTGCGGCTTGCGGCGCTGGAAATAGGCGATGCCCTAAAAAAGATTCCAGAGCATCACGGCAAGGTGAAGTCGAGCGGTGAGCTGCATGCGTAGACCTGGCGAGCGATTTGTACTCACGGCCTGTTAGACAGTGGGGACGGGTCTAAACATTTAACACGCGCGACGTGCAACACATGGCGGTCAATGCACACCAAGTCAAGCTGCAAGGCGCAAGCCTCCGATACGCGTAAACTGAGCCGGAACATAATGAGCAACAAACAACGGCCGCGGGCTTAGAAGAGGCTGCCCATAGTGGCGGCCATGCGCTTTTCAACTTCGGGTTCCGTGAGATGTTTTCGCTTGTTCGTCATTTTGTTCACTTTTCACGGTGTTGAGCAGGGCGCAAACCCGCGCCAGCCCTAGAGGGTGTTTCCGCAATATGGACAGTACACTCAATTGTCCAATTCTTTCACGGCCAACAAATATTTGTTTAATTGTTTCCCTCTGAAGTGCCGATAATTCAGGTAAGTCAGGCCACGAGCACAGCAACTAGAATTTGTCATGGAGAACAGTCTATGAGCATTTCATCAATCAGTTCAGTAACGACCACTCCCGTCTCGACCCAACCGGCTTCGGATGGAGACAGTCCTGCAGTTGAAGCTGCGGAGTCCAATGCAACAAAAGCTGCGGAGCAAGCAAATGGGGGCAGCGCACCCAAAACGGCTCCGGCATCAGCAGGAAAGTCGTCTTCAAGCTCTAATGATCTGGCTAGACTTAGAATGCTTGCGAGTCAACATATGTCGGCCAGTCAAATCGCACAGCGATTAGGGAAATCTGTCTCCGCTGTCATACAGGAAGCCGCAGCGGCGGGGATAAATCTCAGCGCTGCTTCAACCAGCGCTTCATCTACCTCAACAGACGCCGCAACAAAAAGCGCCAATGCTGCAATAGGCAAAGGAACCAACATCGACGCAACGGCCTGAAGCTGAATTGAGAGGTGGGGCTTGCTGTTAGGCTCTGCCTCTTTCGTTTCCGTATTAGACAGAATTGGTCAACCCGAAGCGTCGGGGTCAATCATCATTTTATTACGTACAGAACAACAAACTGTCCAGTTTTAGAAAGGCAATCTTAGCTAATCTCGGGTAGATACGACGGCTGCCTCTTGCGCCGCTCGCGAAGCATCCCCGCCGCCTTGAAGATTCTATAGCACTCCCGGACTTCGACAGTCAGGCGGTTTAACAGCCTGAGTGGCTTCGCGTAGACCGGTGTGGCTAAAAAGGCCTCTTACATGGAGATGGTGGCTCCTCCTACGCGGAATTTCTTTCCTGTTTCCTCGATTCGCGCTCACCTCGACGAAAACTCCACGCCCCGTGAGGTGTGGGGATTTTGTTCTAAATTTTTCTTGCTCTTCGCGTCTTCGCGCCTTCGCGTGAGATAATGGGCTCGGCCTGATTCCGGCACTCCATGCTTCGCGGGGCGCTCTGACGTCTGAGATCCGACTTCCGTTAACTACTCCGCCTCCACCTCGTCGGCTGGAATGCGCTTTAGCAGTTTTGCCCCGATTTCCCGCAGGAGAGGTGCGTCTTTCACGTCGTGTCATATGAAGCAGGCAAGCTTTCCAGTTGTTTGCCGACTCCAGCCTTAGCGAGGTTCCAAAGGCTTTTCTCTTTTCTTGGGCGGGACAACTTTATTGGGATCAGAGGTTGGAAGCTTCCTTAGATTAGCACGGATGAAAGCGGCAAACTTCGAGTTGTCACCCTGATGGAATGACTCTATTGAGGCCTGAATCATCTCTTCCACCAAAGGTGCCTCGGCCTTCTTGAGTTCCTCTTGGTCTCTGATGCCGAGTTTGTTCTTGAGAACGCCGGTTTCGGGATCAAAGTAATGGTCTTTCCCCTCGTACTTTGCCATGCGTGAACCTGCGGACTGTGTTGCGGATGCCTTCCTCAATCTCGACTTCGCCCTTAGCAGCCCGCTTCATCTCTTCGACAACGTCCGGGGGCACTTCCAGTCCTTCAAGCCTTTGCTGGGCCACGGCATTATCGACGGCCTTCAAATTCTGACTGATTTTCTGTTCTTCCGTCATAGGCGTAGCCTCCGTGTGCTCCTCTAATCTATATAACACATCCCCCGGTGGACATACAATCAACGCATACAGCGGAACCAGCGCGTGTATGAGGATCGTTCACTTCCACCGAAGAGGTGGACCTGGAACCAATCGTGCATCGCTACAGCGGAGGTACAGCTACTCCGCTTCCTTTTCCTCGGCCGGAATGCGCTTGAGCAGCTTTGCCCCGATTTCCCGCAGGTCGGGATCGGGCAGGCTTTTTATCAGGGATTGTTCTTCCGGGGTAAGCTTCCTGGCCGGGGCCTTGAGTTTTCTGCGCCCGGCGTGTCGCCTGCCTTTGATTTTTTCCAGGTTTTTGTGAGCGGGGTTTAGTACCGGTAACGCTTCCGGCATTTCGGCGACTTTGATGACTATTTGCGCTACAATGGGCTCGGGCCGCCCGTAGTTTATTTTCTCCGTCAAGATTTCCTTATACTGCTCGAGGTGGTGCTTCCAGACGGAATCATGGGCAACGATTACCAGGACCTTGTTCTTCAACGACCTCGGACTGGTGCAGCGGGCCACCTGTTCTCCAACCAGGTCCTTCCAGTCTCCGATCGGGTTGGCTGCAAAAGCGGGATGCAGTTCCAGGAACTTTTTCAACAGCGGTCCCACCTTGATGCTTGATCCCCGGTCCGAACGTTTCATGTCCTTTTCTGAACTTCCGATCGCGAAATGACCATGTCTTCGATCCTCCTGAGTGCGGCACTAAGGTCTCGAAACTGATGCTGAAGCGTCTCCAGGATGAGAGCGGTGTCCTTGCTTCGCATCGGCAGCTTTGAGAGCAGACGGTCGTAGATGAACGCATCCAGATTGGAAAGATAAAGCTCTTCAAAATACCACAGCAGGGTGGCGGCCAGTTGGAAAAATACGGCCATCCCTGCCGCCTGGATCAGGGGAAGCAGAAGATTCAAAGCGGGCTTGATTGCGTCGAGTATTTCCTTTGGGGCGGTAAAATTGGCCATAGGCTTGGCGGCTTCCAGCATTTCGCTTTGAGGAAGAAAGGTAAAACTGGAAAATGCGAGGTTGAATTGGGCAATGAGGAGCAGGGCGGTCTGAGCAAGTCCCAGGATGGGAAGGACCCAGAAGAGGCATCGGTAAGGCCCCCATGAACCGTATAGAATGCGCCAGTCAGCCTCGACCACCCTGCGCTCTTTTTCGAACAGTTCCTCCGCTGAGCCGTTTTTCTGAAAGCCCGATAGCACCAGCCGAAGCCGCATAAATGGATGCAGGATATAACTCATGGGATTCCGGCTGATCCCGGCAAGTTCAGGATTGAATCGTCCATGGTCCTCGTTTCCAGACATGAATAGCTGGAGCAGGTATCTCCCGGCATATTGAACCGCAAGCCAGAGCAGGTGCAGTTCCAAAAAGATTATTCCCGCCCGGGTGATAAAAAGAAGCATACCGCTGACCAATTTAATGTTGTCCAGGGAATCATCGTGTCCGGCTGGAGGTTGGAAGGGTTGTTTACTTTTGTCCGGACTGGTTGATTTGCCGGTTTGCGGCGTGGCGCCTTTGTCCGGCTGGTCCTGTTTTCCCCTGGAGCGTTCGGGGTTTGGAGATGTTATGCCTATGCCTCGAAGATCGGTCCAGAAATAGGCCTTCCCCAGGTCCTTAAGCTCCGGAGCTTGCCGGGGAACAGGAGTATAACTGTCTGAGCACCAGGCGAGAAACAGGCAAAGAAAGAAAAATACGAACCACCAGAGTCTGTGGAACGTCTCATATCGCCTTAATCCGTAAGACATCTAATTACCTCCAGTTTAAGTTACCCTCGGATGATAGACTTATATAACACCTCTTTATAATAGCTTGCTCGAAAAAAAAGCCTGACATGACAAGAGCGGCGATCGTGCGCGCAGCCATGCAGAACGCACTGACATTAAACGTGGTGTGTTTGAAGGCAAGCCAAATGTTAAGCGCACCGGAAAGTGGAGTTAATCTACTGTGAAGGTTTCGCTTCGCGGGGTTTTGCCCTGCTTCACTCTGTGAAGCGGGCTCGCCCGGCCTCCCTTGGCAAAGTGTGAGCGCGCAGCGCGGAGGCCGACCGCAAAATAGGTCTATCGCACGCGATGGGCGGAGGGGAGGCTTCTTTTATCGGAAACAGTGTGGTTTGAGCAATGAATTAGGTTGTAGTCTCACCCGGGTTTATCCGAGGTTCAAACGGCCCGATGTTCATCCTTTTTTCCACGGCGCCGTCGAGCATTTGGCTCAGCCCCCCACGCTCTTTGGGGGAGAAACCGAAGGATTCCTTCCAGATATCGTCATCTTCCATACACAGGTAGGTGCACAGGCCGGGGTCAGCCTGCCGGATCGTGTCAACCATGAAGGAATAGAATTCGGCCCTTATGTCTCTAAAATAGCGCATCTTGCCGTCCATTCCGCGAATGAACTCTCCGTAAGCAATTCGGCTCGAAGGATGGCGTGTTCTGATGATTCCCCTCAGTGCAGGCATGAAGCGTAAAGCCCCCAGGCTGATCCAGACAATTCGGGCCGGGTCGACTCCGGCGAAGAGTCGGTCGAGTGTGCGGGCGTAGCCGGATTGCCAGCCTGGATAGTCGATAATCGGGTCGAAATGGAAGGCCAGAAAATAACCCTCGCCGGAGCAGGAGCGGGCCGCCTTGATCCTCTCGGTGATCGTGGCTGCAAAGGGTTCCTCTCGCTTGCGAACCTCCCCCGAATTCAGCGACCAGGCAATGATCGTGTGGCCTTCATGGTCGAGCCCCAGAAGGTTTTCAACAAAGTTGGTCTTGGTTTTCAGCTCCAGGACCGCGTTGGGGGTTCGGGCAAAATATGGAACGAGTAATCGAGACAGCTCTGTAAAAGGGTCCAGCAAGAGAGAATCGGTAAATTCTCCTGTCCCGATCCTGTGCAGGCTGCGCTTGTCTTGCGCAAGGACCTCCGAGAGTTCGCGGAACAAATCATCGAGGTTGCCGAACAGTCTGAGGTTCGGCTGGTTCAAGTAAGCCTGAAGGATGCAATAGGAGCAGTCGAGCGAGCACTGGGCGCCAAAATGGAGAATCCGGTATCCGCAGCAATGGTAGTGGCGCGTTCCGGGACAGGATTTCAGAAACTTCCCACGAAAATCGACCACCTCAAGAATTTCAGGATCGCGACAACTCGTATCCGAAATTCTGTCCACGATTTCAAAAGAGGCCTCAGGCAGATTTTTGCGAAGCGAGGCGACCATGGCGCTTTCCACGGTGGCGGATTCGACGATTACCCTTTTGGGAGCGGGGATTTTCATCAACCTTGCTCCTGGTGGAAAATCACAGAGGAAGTCGCCCGAAGCCGAAGGCCTCGGGCAAACTGGCCGGCGGTCCCACCGCCCCCGGCGCTTATCCTGGGTACTGCCTGGCGAGTGGGAAATCACAGGGGAAGTCGCCCGAAGCCGAAGGCCTCGGGCAAACTGGCCGGCGGTCCCACCGCTCCCGGCGGCGTCAATCCCGGCCGCGGCGCCCCTCCGCCCTGAAAATGGCGTCCAGCCGGTCTGATTCGACGAGTGACCCGGTTGAGTCGAGAATCTTTCGAAGTTCTTCGGGTCCCGTAAAACTCAGTTCCATTTTCCAATTGTTGCCCTCGAAGGCCACGGGAGGGATGATCCTCACATCGGACGGCAGCCCGAGGGATTCTATCTCCCGCTGGAATCGCTTCTGTCTCGAACTGAGCCGAGGGTGGCGCAGTTCGGCAAGAAACTCTCTGAGTGCCTGTGTTTTTTGGCGGTGGTTCAGGTCCTTTGACGCCACGATTTTGCGTGCGTGGGGGGTCTCCATGATATCGGCGCCCGCCTTGTCATCGCGCAAGGCGATTTCGTTTATGTGCTCAACTATTTCCACCTGAATGCTGGCGCTGCACCTTAGCGCCTGGAGAACAGGCAAAACGGAATCCCTGCTCCTTTTGTCCCAGCCGGCTACCTCGAGCGCCGTACGCTCTGCTATAGCGCCGGAGGCGAGCAGTTCGAGGTGTTCGGGCCCCATGGCCGAAAGCAACGCCCACTTTCGCAGGACCTCCGGGCGGTTCGCAACGTTCAGGCCGGAAAGCAACAATCGAGGAATTTCCTCAGGTTGAAACAGTCTGAGCAGGGTGGATATTATTTGCGCTTTTTCCGCCAGGTTGATTTCCCGCTCGAAGATTTTCTTTTCGATCCTTCGCGTCCAAAGTTCGCGGGTATCGCAATCCTCGGGGAAAATGCGGCAAACTGCCCCCCGCGCCCCATGTTCTTTTGCCCAGCGAAGCCTTTGGAAGCCGTCAACTACAATGTGTTCGCAGCCCTTTTTACGCAGCCAGGGAGGATCGAAAATGCCGAAGCGCGCAAGCGATTCCAGGAGGCGGGTCGAGCTTGCGAATTTGCGGACCTCGAAGGAGCTGTCGTCCAAGTCGATCTCAGGCAAGGTGACAAAGAGCACGTCCATTTTCCTCAGATGTCCCTTCCTGAAAGCCGTTTGAGCGCCTCAATGTAACGCGCGCGCGTGTTCAGCACGACCTCCTCAGGCAGTTTGGGGGCTGGGTCCGTCTTCTTCCACCCGCTCGATTTCAAATAGTCCCGCAGAAACTGCTTGTCGAAGCTCTCCGGACTGCTGCCGGGCCGATAGCGGTCGGCCGGCCAGAAACGGCTCGAGTCCGGAGTAAGTACTTCATCGACGAGCGTCAGCTTTGTATCGACAATTCCGAATTCGAATTTCGTATCTGCGAGAATTATTCCACGCTCTCCGGCATATTGCGAGGCTTTCAGGTAAAGTGCGACCGCCGCCGCTTTAACATGAGCGGCAAGTTCCCGCCCGATCGCTGCGCCCATCTGCTCAAAAGAAATATTTTCGTCATGCTCGCCTTGTTGCGCTTTGGTTGAAGGAGTAAATACCGGCTCCGGCAGTTTTTGCGCTTCGATAAGCCCCCGGGGAAGGGGTATGCCGCTCACCTTGCCGCTCTTTTGATAGTCTTCCCAGCCCGATCCTGCCAGATAACCCCTGACGATGCACTCCACCGGCAGCACTGTCGCTTTTTTCACCCACATCGTCCTCCCTTCCAGTTGAGAGCGGTAGGGCCGGCAGATTTTGGGGAATTTGCCCGGGTCTGTGCTTATCAGGTGATTGTCGATGACTTCGTTAAGGTAGTGGAGCCAGAATTCCGAAAGTTGGGTCAGAATTATCCCTTTATCGGGAATCGGGTCAGGCATGACTACATCGAAAGCTGAAATCCGGTCGGTTGCCACGATAAGCAAAGAGTCGCCAAGATCATAAATGTCTCTTACCTTTCCTCGTGATACGAGATTCAACCCCGGGAAATTTGTTTCGATGACCGATTTATCGAGCATCTTTTCTCCTCTTTAAGGCGAATTTGGGAATTTGGAATTAAGGAACTTTTCCCTTTAAAGGCTTCCGCAATACTGGAGGATTACGGACTCGATGAGGGCCGGATTCGGATAACACCGATTCCGGACAGGCGCGATATCGCCGGTGAAATCCTTTCCAGGTGCGCCTCTAACGGGATCAGGATAATAGGGCTTGGGCATTCTCAGCCGGAAGGGGTCTGGAGCTTTTTGAAAACTTCGGTTACCGGGAAAATCCCTGCCGATTTCAAGAGCATGGCAGTCCGGGTAACACAGTGATCGAATCTTACCCGCGTACACTCTTCCCCACATTTGCCTGCCCGGCTGGTTGTTTTTTCTTGGATTTTTTCGGATTCCGGGCGGGTTGAGCGTCGCCGGCCTGGACCGTTGTGCGTCTGGCGGCCGGTTTAGGCAGTTTCTTTTTCTTCAAATCTTCGTATGCAATCAGAATCGGGCTCGCCACAAATACCGATGAGTAACTTCCGGTCACCACGCCGATCAGCATAGCAAAGCTGAAATCGTGAATTACGCTGCCGCCGAAAAGGAAAAGGCACAGGATCACGAAAAACACCGTCATAGAAGTCAGGACCGTCCGGCTAAGGGTCTGGTTTATCGCCCCGTTTATCATGTCGCTGAATTTGACCTTTTTGTCCTTGTTGCGGTTTTCACGGATTCGGTCGTACACTATGATCGTGTCGTTCAGCGAATAGCCGGAGAGGGTCAATAAGGCCGCAAAGACTTCCAGGCTGAACTCCTTGTCGACAAGCGCGAAAATTCCAACCGTTATCAGAATATCGTGGACCAGCGAGAGTAGCGCCCCGAGCGCATAGGGGAGCTTTAGAAACCAGCAAAGCATAAGGGTGACTAGAAGCGCCCCTCCGATCAAAAACACAGCGTTAAGCCCGATCGCCTCAAGCAGGTAAATGCCCACTATCAGCACGCCTCCCATTATAAGGCTGCTGGTCCATTTGAATTCGAATCTTCCGGAGATGTAAATGGCGATCAGCAGTAAAGCGTAGAAGATAGCATAGAGCGCCTTTTGCCGAAGGTCCTTGCCCACTTTCGGCCCTACCATTTCAACGCGAAGTACCTGCTGCCCCGGGCCATAGGTTCTGCTGAGTTCATCTTCGATCTGGTTGGAAAGGCTCCCCAGTTCCTCGTGAATGGTGTCGGTGCGGACCAGGTATTCACTGTCGCCCCCGGTACCTATCTGCTGAACGAAAGCGTGTGAGACGAGCCCCTGGAGGGCATTGCGGATTTCGTCCGGATTGGTCGGCTTGTTGAATTTAACCTGGATCAGCGTGCCCCCGGCAAAATCGACGCCCATTTTAAGGCCGCCGCGCGCGAACAAGGTAATCAGCCCCAGAAGTATGATCGCCCCGGAAAGCATGAAAGCCTTGTAGCGCAATCCGACGAAGTCGATATTGATATCCGGTCTTATGAGTTGCATTCGCTTTCCTTATGGTTTTGAGCTAAATGCTCAGCTCTTTTACCCGCCGCTCGGTCAGAAGGTAGTCAAAAATAATCCTGGTTACGAAGATTGCGGTAAACAGGTTTGCCAGCAGACCGATGCCGAGGGTGACCGCAAATCCTTGTACGGGGCCGGTCCCGAACTGGAAAAGAACCAGTGCGGCGATCAGGCTGGTGACGTTGGCGTCCATGATCGTTATGGTTGCGCGCTGGTACCCTGTATCTACCGCCGAACGGGGCGTTTTGCCCAGCCGCAGCTCCTCTCGTATCCGTTCGTATATCAGAACGTTTGCGTCAACCGCGATCCCTATGGTCAGCGCGATACCGGCGATGCCCGGCAGCGTGAGAGTTGCTCCCATGATGGCCATTGCACCCAGGATGAGAATGATGTTCATGGCCAGGGCCATATCTGCGATCACTCCCGAAAACCTGTAGTAAACCATCATGAACAGGATAATGCCCAGTCCGCCGATGGCCGAGGCCAGGATTCCCTTCCTGATTGAATCTGCGCCCAGCGCCGGCCCCACCGTGCGTTGCTCGAGAATCTTAACAGGCGCCGGCAGCCTGCCGGTACGCAGGGCGATCGCCAGCACCTTGGCCTCATCGTCGGTGTATGATCCCTCGATGACGGCTCTGCCGCCCCCGATGCGCTCCTTTATAACCGGGTCCGAATAAACGACGCCGTCGAGAACTATTGCAAGCTTGCGCCCAACGTTTTCCCCAGTGATGCGCTCGAATGTCCTGGAGCCCTGCGAATCGAAATTGAGCGAGATATGCGCCTCCCCAAACGAGCGCCCCCCTATCTCAACCCTGGCATCCGTAATATACTGCCCGGTCATAACAGTTTTTTCTTCCAGGGGGACCTTTGTTTCCTGCGCGTTTCGGTCCGACGGCCTCATTGGATAGAGCTTTACTCCCGGTGGGAGTTTATTATCGCGAATTTCCTGATCCGTAACGTTTTGCGCTACCAGCTTGAACTCGAGGACCGCCGTCTTCCCTATGAGGTTAATGGCCTCCTGGGGGTTCTTTATTCCGGGGAGCTGAACCAGTATCCGGTCGCCGGCCTCGGGCCTGATATCGGGCTCACTCACCCCGAACTGGTCGATCCTGTTCCGGATAGTCTCGATGCCCTGTGCTACCGCCATGTTCCGAAGATCGTTGATCTCCTTCTGGTCCATGGCGAGAAGCACCTTTGTCCCATCGGGCCTGGTCTCGGTGGTGGCGGGTTTTAGCCTTGGGAAATCACTTTTTAAAGCCTCGTTGAATTCATTCAACTGATCGCTCGAGGGCAGAATCACTTCGATGTCCCAGGTGCCAGTTCTGGCAACCTTGGTAAATCCGATCTTCTTCGCGCGCAGAGTATCCTTGATCTCCTCGGCAAACCGTTCCGCAGTATTTTCGACCGCCTTGTCCGCCTCAACCTCGAGAACCAGGTGGATACCACCCTGGAGGTCCAACCCAAGATGGATTTTTTCCGGCAGGATATTCGACAACCCGGGCAAGCGAGTAGATAGGAAAGTCGGTAAAAGGAAAAAAATAAATAAAACAAAAATTACCGCAGTTATAAGCGCACGAATTCCTATGCTTTTCAATTACGCCTCCAACTAACTGGGACCGCGCTCGCAAAACGCCATATCCGCAATCTCCGGCCGGGAACAGTACTGGTCACCAGATCTTTCGCATGAATATCTCAAGGTCGGACTTCTCAGGACGATTCTTTTTCCGGGGCCGGTTCGCCCCTCGAGACCAGCCCGCCAACCGCGCTCCGATTGACCTTCACGCGCACCTTGTCGGCAATTTCCATGGTTATCACGTTCTCGTCAAGGCCGGTTATCTTTCCACGGAGTCCGCCGCTCGTGAAAATTGTATCGCCCCTCTGAAGGTTTGCCAGCATTTGTTTGTGCTCTTTCTGACGCTTCTGCTGCGGGCGAATCAGCAGAAAATAAAAGATCGCAAGCATGGCGACCATAAGAAACATGGGGTTGCCAAAGTTAAACAATCCAGCCGCCCCGCCCGCGCCACCGGCGTCCTGTGCGAACGCTTCGCCAGCGTATGCCAATCCAGTAATATTCATCGGTTTCCTCCAGGAATTTAATATCTTGAAGCTGCTGCTTCCATTCCATCCAACCAATACCGCAAAGTTAGCCTGAAACTTAAAGAGGTAAATTTAACGATATTCCTGGATAAATGTCAACCGTAACGACATCCGCATAGTTTTTTGTCCGAAACGGTTGTATTTTGTAGCTCCCATATCCACATCAATACAGAGGTAAGCTATGCGCTGTATCGCACTGGCACTTGTGACCCTTTGTTTTGCTCTTCCCTTTGCGCCTTTTTCCGCTCTGGCCGGCCCCCCGTTTTGGACTGACGATCCTGAGCCTGTCGAATATAAAAACTGGGAAGTATATG
>JBELAB010000420.1:0-2838 GCA_049509275.1 Syntrophobacteraceae bacterium
TTTGCCTTTTAGATCAAACCTAAACAAGGCGATTAACCTCGCGGGGCGCAGAGCAAACACAAAGCTCACTTCAAGGACCCTGCGAATCCAGGATCGCCCAATTCACCAGGGCAAAGTCGGGGACCTTTACCTGGACCCTGTTCCCTTTAGCCACGTAAGTATCCTGGGGCGCCAGGAGCGCATATGCCAAGCAGCTTCTAAAAAAAGAAATCTTGTTTCGGTGCTCGGCGGCGGACTGGTTCGGGGCGAATGAGCAACACCAGCCTCTCATTTGCACAACGCCCTCAACGGCCTGATAAAAGCCCTCTTTTTTTCTCATAGGGGCCAGGGTGCGGGCATCGAGGGTGAAATCTCCGCGTGCTCTCAGGCCCAGAAAACGCCTGATCACGGGCGCCGCAATCTCTTCATAGACTATCCTGCCGGCCCATGGATTTCCGGGAAAACCGAGAAAAATGCGGCCATTGCCGGTTGCCAGGGCGCTTGCCTTTCCCGGGACAAGGTTGAGCCGGTCGAAATGAGTCCTTAAGCCCAGCCTTTTCCAGACCTCCGGTATGAAATCCCTGCTCCCTTTACCCATGCCTCCCGTTGTAATCACAAGGTCCGCATCGGCTTCTTCAAGCCGGGAGCATATTACTCCCGGATCGTCGGGGGCTACTCCGAGTTCGATCGGTTCTCCTCCTCCCACCCGGACAAGATTGGCAAAAAGATGGGTGTTGTTGCAAAAGGTTGAGGCGGTTTCGTCGCTGCGGCCCGACTCCGTGAGTTCGTCGCCTGTGGCGAGGATCGCGACGCGGGGACGGCGGGTCAGGCGAAGCACCTGCCTGCCGGTTGCCGCTGCAAGCGCGAGCCGGGTAGGGGTGAGCACATCGCCTTCCTCCAGCAGAAGCTCGTCCTGCCGCGCCTCGCTTCCGGATGCGATCACCCCCGATCCGGGCCGGAACGGGCCGGTCAAAACGAGGCCCTTATCACCGGGTGTGGCTTCTTCGTCAGGAATAACCACATCCGTACCAACTGGAAGCACACCTCCGGTCATTATTCGAAAGCACCTGCCGCTGCTCGCTTTCTCGGGCTTTTTTCCGGCCACTGTTTCCCCTTGAGCGATCTCGAGGATTACTGGTTTTCCAGGAGCGGCGGATTCACTATCCACGCTGAGCAGGGCGAAGCCGTCCCACTTTGAACGGGGATTGCCCGGAATGTCCCGGTCCGCCGATATTGACTCGGCAACCACCCGGCCCAGGGCCGAACCAAGCTCTACCAGCTCCCAATCGAGCCTTTTCACCAACTCCAGCGCGGTTTTTTTAGCTTCTTTCAAGTCCATCGATTGCAGCCAGGTCCGAAGGGGTATTTACGTTTTTGAAACTGAGCGCATCCGGGTCCACTTTGCCCCATTCCCTCTCGGTAACGGTCCGAACCCTGATTTTGCGGTAAAAGGCGATTACCTGACGCCGGTCAGGCTCCCGGAGCTGGCGTGCGATTGCAGGGATGCATCTGCGATTGTACAGTGCAAGCAGGGGATCATAATAGTCGTTCATTGTGGGAACAACGGCGTCGAACCCTTCTTTGGCGTCAATAATCATGGAGGCCAGTTCAGGAACCAGTAACGGCATATCGGTCGCCTTTACAAAGACCCATTCGGCGGGGCTGAACAGTAGAGCGGTATAAATCCCTCCGAGCGGCCCCCGGTGCTGGATTATGTCCTGTGCCAGCATCACTCCCGTATCCAGATAGGGTTCGATCTCACTTACAACCGCCATCACTGGATCGCAAAACGGGCGCAACGATTCAATGGCCAGATCAATAAACCGTTTGCCTCTTAACTGCTGAAACGCTTTGTTTTTACCGAACCGGAGGCTTTTGCCTCCGGCCAGGACTGCTCCCGTTATCAATCATCGTCTCCCAACCGGATGTGGATCGAAACCGTTCGAGGCTTATCCCAGCCCCGAAGGCTCGATAGCATCCCTTCTATCCCGCCGAGTACAAAATCTTCGACAAAATCCTTCATCGGCAGTTGTTTGCCATCGAGCTGAATGAGTATTTTTCGCTTCTTTTTATCCTGAAGATAACGATTTTCAATAAATTCGGCGACCCCGCGCCAATCGCTAAATGAAAATCCAGGGACCTGCATATCCACCGCATCGTCGGAGACAAGGGCGATGAGGTTATCACCCGGGCCGCAAATTGGCTTCGGCTCCAAGGCGGAACGGAATACCTCTATTTTCGGATAATGCGCTCTTTTAAACCCCTCGGTAATGAGGATATCCTCGGTCCAGAAGAAACGCCCTGCAATTTCTTCGAGGCTCATTTCCCGTTCCGTACGGCGGATCGAGGCAAACTGGTCCGGCGATGAGATGGCTATGACTTCGGCGCCTGCGCGTCTTAACCTCCAGGTATCCTTACCCTCGCGATCCATCTCGAACCCGTGTGCGTCGTGCTTGACAGCCCCAACACGGTACCCTCTTGCAGCCAACTCCGGAATCAGCTTCTCAAGAAATGTGGTCTTGCCCGACCCCGAAGCACCTACGATCGAAATTATAGGTAACATCGTCTTCCTTTCATGCGTCATTGATCGATGAGCTGCACAGGCACAGCAGTTGCTCGTATTGATTTGATTTCTCAAATCTATTCGGAAACATCTCACAGCTTTGCCCGGCTGTCAATCGGTCCGGTCCGCAGAGTCAATAATGTGAATGATTTTCATGAATCTTTCGTTCTGTTCGGTGATCTCGGAGGCGATTTCTTCCAAAATTTCGCCCGGCTGCTCGCACCCGGCCTCTCTGGCCCGGCTGGCCCAAAGCCTGTATGCACGGGCGTGCTCCTCATTGTGACTTATCCAGTGTT
>JBELAB010000421.1:0-2835 GCA_049509275.1 Syntrophobacteraceae bacterium
CATGGGAATCGGCACCCATCCTTGTATATTAGTTTTTTGTTATAGTGAGTTGTACCACCGGCTATGGCAGATCGTCCCATCCTTGGGCCACGAGCCCGCCCCGTAGCGTTGGTCTCCATAGCCTCTCCAATCAGCCCGAACAGTTACCTGGAAAGTTAAAGATAGATTTCATCGTCATTTCTTTTTCCTGCCAAAGCCACTTTGAGACAATCCTCTTCTTTTCACTTAAGTTATTGATGTGCTCGACGGTGGGCTTGCCTTCAACCACACGGCACTCGCTTTGAGGGCACCTCAGACGGCTCCGCCAATAACAACATATCGAAATGCACATGCGTCACTATCTGGTATTTATTTTTGCATGATGCGTGTTTTTCTTAATTAAGTGATAGAAGAATCGGGCGGCTCCGGATCTTCCATAAGAGCCGGGATCTTGTTGAAGACTTGGCGATACGGGTTTGTCGGCAGGAGGCGAAAGAACTTTATCGCCTGTTTTGTAATATTAAGCTTTAACACGGGCAGAGGCCTCGAGGAATTCTCTGGTTTCTGCTCCGCTCAAATACCCCTCTGTCTCCGCAGCTTTCGCTCTTTCCCCCCAATAAGCATCATCGATGCTTGGTGAGTTGCAGTAAAGGTCAAGGCCAGGTGAGGCGACTATGCCCTTGTCAACTTTTCAATGATTTCCCGGTGTTGAGGGTACCTGGCCAGCAACTTCGCCCGCACGGCAATCTCCATGTCCTCATACTCAAATCCGGGCGCCACCGTGCACCCAACCAGAGTGAATAGTCCAGGGCCCCGTTGTTCAGCCGCAAACCAGTTCCCGGCTTCTATCGCCACCTGGAAAGACTCTCCTTTGTTGAAATTGGGTCCCAGCTTTTTTTCAATCAGACCGCCGAGTGGATCTAAGACGTGGATCGTAAGCGGGTCCCCTTCGAAAAAGCTCCAGATCTCGACGGATTTCAGCCTGTGAAAGGCGGAAAACCGGCCCTTTTCGAGCAGATAGTAAATGGAAGACACAATCGGTCGATTCCCGGTGAAACGGTCCGGGAGGCCCTCCCTGCCGATTTGCTCCGATGCGCGGAAAACCGGGGCGAAGCAGCCACCCTCGGGGTGTTCGGCCAGGTTCAGCTTTTCAATCCAGTAGCCCGCGTTGCGTTCCGATGGCATTGTTGCCTCCAAAAAGAGAATGAGCCGCGTTTGCATTCTATCAAAACGCGGCCCATCCGCCAGGAGGTAATCGGTACAATGACCCCCTTGTTTATGTAATCCGGACTATGCCCGGTTTTTTCCCATTCCCGATTATGCCCTCAGTTCTGGTCCGCCTGCATCTGTTGCGCTCGTAAGGTTGCGTGGCCGTGGAATTCAGCATCGCTCGTCTTGCCCTGGACGTAATCGCTCCATTCTCCGAAATTGCTGAAGAAGCAGGCATCCATTTTAAGATCTTCACAGACCTTCCTGTAAATCCGGTTCGCCTTCTTGGCGCGTTCTCTCATCTGCCTTTTTTCTTCCGAGAATTTTTCACCCCCGTCCTTATCCGAGAGGTGTTTCCCGAAGGTTTGCGAGTACTGTGACTCGAAACTTCTTCTGGCCTGTTCATCCATAGGATTTTGACCCATATCGCCTCCGGCGAAAGGGGAACAGGTCACCCTGGGTTCGTCTTTTTCAAATTTATTAGCCATATCAGCCTCCTGGACCTCTATTTAAGCAATGACCGGCGGCCCAGGCTCAGAGGGTCCGATAAGGCCGACCGGAACTTTCTTTATCGGAAGATAACCACTATTGATTTCAGATAAAGAGCAGGGCGGACAAAAAAACCAAAAGGGCGTATGGGCGGATGCTAAAATGTGTGAGGAGAAGATCTCACCGCATCTGCGCGTCTCAGTGTCTGTTCGCCGCGCGGTACATTCGCAAGACTTCGTCGCGAGTGACAAGGGCTTTGAAGTTGGGGACCTGTTTTTGGATATTTTCACGGCCGTTCATTTCCTGCCGGTCAACGAGGGCAAGGGCGCCGGCAATCTCGAGTCCGGCCTCTCTGCACGCTGAAATGGCCTGCAGGGTTGAACCGCCGGTGGTAACCACATCGTCGACTACGGCCACGCGGTCTCCCGGTTTTACCTTTCCTTCTATCGGGGCGATTATTCCATGGTCTTTGCTGGTTTTTCTCACAATGAATGACTGGATGGGCTGGCCTCTGAGCCATGAACTGTAGGCGGTTGCATTCGCAATGGCGTCGGCCCCCAGGGTGAGCCCTCCAACGGCGTTAATCTGGAGGTCCATGAGCGCCTCGAAAACCAGGTTTCCGACCAGGTATTGGCCCTCCGGGTCGAGAGTGACTCGCTTGCAGTTAAAGTAAAACCGGCTCGTTCCACCGTGCGCCAGCTTGAAGCCGGTTGTTTCCGAATATTGGAAGCTATACTCCAGGATGAGTTCCAGCAGCCGCTTGCGCATTTTTTCGATATCGGAAATTTGAGTCTCCATTGAGTTTTCCTGATGAAAGAGTATTAATCCGATGAAAAGGGGAATTTAGCCGTAGTTTTTTCCCTGATACAGCCCGTTTTTCTCCATATATGCCCGAACAGCTTCAAGATTGCGCTGCTTATCGAGCGCCCAGGCCGGCGACACAAGCTCTTCGGGGTGCGGGTCTCCGGTCAGCCTCTGAATAATGATATGCGGAGGCAGGAGCGCGAGGAATTCTCCGACAGCGGCGGCGTAAGCCTCGCGGGAAAGACAAGAGTATTGGCCTGAGCTGTGCATCTTGTCGAGAGTAGTGCCCCTGATCACGTAAAGCAGATGTATTTTTACGGCCTGGACGTCCTGGAGAGCGAGAAATCTTGCCGT
>JBELAB010000422.1:0-3778 GCA_049509275.1 Syntrophobacteraceae bacterium
GTTCATCTTTCCGTCCATGTTTATAGCGATCATTGGGCCCGGGGCCGTTAGAATTTATCGCTTACTTTTGGGCTCCGCCGTCAAATAGTCAGGCCGGAGATTATCGGAGCTTATAGATGTATATGATATCGTCGTCGCCAAGGGTGTGCGCTGTTTCCCCCCTTTCAAAAAGGGTGCGCCAAAATCCCCCCCTTTCAAAAAGGGGGACAGGGGGGATTTCCGTGTGGTCTTTGCCGACGCGAACCTCGGGCGCCGGGGTGCGGAAGATTTTTGCCGGGTTAGCGGTTCTCGCATTGATCGCATTGGGGATCCTGGGGTGCGCGTCCGATAATTCACCCGCTACGGGTCAAACCGACTATTCCAAGCAGACCGATCAGCAGAAGAGGATTCACCAAGAGCTTGCGCCGCCGAAAAAGCTCCCGGAAATGACCGACGACGACTATGAAAGACTGGCGGACAGCTTTGTCCAGCAGGGAAACCTCGAAAAAGGTTTCATGCAATACGACATGCTGCTCCGGAAGAAGCCGGGCAACAGCCGCCTGCTCTACAAAAGGGGCAGGGTTTTCCTCGCGAAGGACCGCTATATCGACGCGCTGGGGGATTTTCAGGAGGCGCTGAAGAAGGAACCCGGCAATGCTCTTGTTCATCAGGGCGCCGGCGAGGCGCTTTACAAGTTGAAGCGTCCCGATGAAGCGGAAAAAGAGTTTCAGCTCGCCGTAAAGTCCGATGGGAAACTTTGGCTGTCGCACAATTTCCTCGGAATTATCTATGATTACAAACAACATTCCGATCTTGCCGTCGAGCAGTATCAGGCTGCGATTTCCCTAAGACCCGAGTGGGGGGCTGCCTATAACAATCTGGGAGTTTCCTGGTCACTTCAGGGAGAGTGGCAAAAAGCGGTTACGGCATTCGAGGACGCCATCAAAAGAGGTTATTCAGACCCGCAGGTGGGGAACAACCTGGGATTGGCCCTATGCCAGCTTGGGAGAGATATTGAAGCTATCGAGGCCTTCAGGCGTTCGGGTGACGAAGCCCAGGCTTATAACAATGTCGGCTCCTTTCATCTGCAGCAGGGCGACTACGAAAAGGCCATGCGCGCCTTTGAGAGAGCGATTCAACTAAGGCCCACCTTCTACGCACAGGCGAGCGAAAATCTGAAAAAGGCGAAGGCGGCCCTTCATTCCCAGGCGGCTTCAAGGCCGGCCGGTTCGACAAAAGCCCCGAAGAAAAACCCGGATGACGCTCCAACTGTTTCTCACCCCGCTCATTGATCAAAATAGATGATTCGCCGCCCTATTCTGAGAAAACGCACGCAAAGCCCCGCACTCGGCGGCTTGGACCACTTGTTATCCGGTGAATATCCGCCGCCGAAAGCAGCGGCGATCTTGGCCGCAGCTCTGCCGCCTATCGGTGCTCCCGGCGCCATGAGGTCTCGGAACTGCCGAGTTTCCGCCGTGGTTCTTGCCGCCGCATGTCTTCTAGCAATATTGTGGATAGTGCCGCCCGAGTGCCGCGGGAACGTAACCGAGGGGCTCGAGGCTTACAGGCGTGGGGACTATGCCGGCGCTTTCAGGAAATTCGCGCCTCTGGCGGTGCGAGGGAATGTTAAGGCCCAGTATTATATAGGGTATATGTACCTGAACGGCGAGGGTGTCCCCGCGGATTATAAGGAAGCTTTCAAGTGGCTAAGTAAAGCTGCCGCGAAAGGAAACTCGAAGGCCCTGTTTCATCTGGGGTTCATGTACTACACCGGACTCGGGACGCCCTGTGACTACACCGAGGCTGCGCGCCTCTTTTCCAGGGCCGCCGAACAGGGTGAAGCGATTGCACAATTTTTATTGGGACAAATGTACTATGAGGGCAAAGGCGGCCCTCCCGATTACGTGGAGGCGGCTGCATGTTTCCGCAAGGCAGCCCGGGCTGGTATCGCCTCCGCTCAACACAATCTAGGTGTCATGTATGAGCACGGATGGGGTGGTGAGCAGAACGCCGGCGAAGCTGCCAAGTGGTTTCGCAAAGCAGCGGAAAAAGGACTTGCCGAGTCTCAGCTCAGGATCGGCCTCATGTATGCCGATGGAAACGGGGTGGACCGGAATTACGTCCTTGCCTATATGTGGTTGAGCCTCGCCGCAGAACAGGGTGAGGAAAATGCAATCGCATTGCGTGACTTGCTTACCGGTAAAATGGCCGCTGAAGAGGTTTCGCATGCACAAGAGCTGACCAGAGAGTGGAAAAAGTCTCATGATTAACGCGCGGTGGCCGTCAACTTAAGGGTTTTACCGAACTACAGCCAATGCGCGTGGATCTTGACCGTCCGCGATGCCCTCTATTTGTACTAATTCCCACACGCCCTGCCCACCGGCAAATCATGCGGTTTGAAAGCTCTTAGTATAATTTGAATCTTATTCGCAATACTCCCTGATCGAATCCGGCCGATATCACCCGGAACCGGCCAAGTTCTTTTGTTGATTTTACATGCGGGCCTATACATGGGCAGGCGTCATAGTCGCCTATCCTGACTATTCGAATTGTATCCCCGGCCGTCCCCGGCAAACGATCCAGATTGAAGACCCTTTCAGCCTCATGCCTCGAGATGAATTCTTCCCAAATAGGCAAATCGGCCTCAATGATCTTGTTTACTCTATTTTGAAGCTCTTCAACTTCTATTGGCGGCAAGTTCCGCTCAAAGTGATAATCGACTTTTGATTTTTTCTTTTCGATGTGCGCACTGAAGCACCGCTTACAGCCAAACATACGAATCATGGTTTGATTTATAATGTGCTCAGCCGAATGCATTCGCGGGTCAAATAGCTTTTCGTTCATTTGCTTTCACAACTTCCTCCGTTTACCGCATGTGCATCACCACAGCTCATCATGCCTCTCAGGGCGTGGAATTTCCATACACCTGAGTCTTACGCCGAACCATTACGGAATCATGGCTCGCGAATGAAGCGCCGGTTTCGTTCTTACCGATCCCGCAGCCTCCAATCTTCCATACCTCCCGGGTAGTTTCGTGCCGGGGGCAGCCCGTCCAGTTGATGCACCATCCAGGTATACCCTGACCTGACACCTCCTGTGCAATAAAAGACAACAGGCTTACCAGAATCTATATCATGAGATTTCAGGAGATTTTCCAGTCCGGTCCGGTCGATGGGCCTGCGGTCCCTGCCGGTACGAAATTCCGTCCACGGAATGTGGACGGCGCCGGGGATATGGCCTGTTATCCACTCCAGTTCAGAGCGGCAATCTATAAGGGTATAGGGCCTGTCTTTTGATTTCAGCTCCGTTGTCTCCACATTGATTCCCGGTCTGAGACGGACCCGGTAGACAGAAGCAGGCCGGGTTGAACTCTCGGGACCAGTCGCAACCGGATAGCCGAGGCCTTTCCAGGATTGGATACCCCCAGCCGCCACGCGTATGGGACCTTCATGGCCGAGCCAAAGAAGCACCCAGGTTATCCAGCCTTCTCCGCCCATGCTTCTGCCGGCGTCTCCATATACGACCACGGGAGTGCTTACAACCATTCCCATTTGTCCCAGCGCAGCGGCAAGACGCTCAGGCGGCGCCAGGCGATAAGCCCTGCCCTTTTCGTCCGTTCGCGTATAGTTCTCCCATGAAAAGGAAAGCGCCCCCGGGATATGCCCGGCCAGCCAGTCAGATTCAGGCCTGGCGTCGAGAATGATCCATTTGCCCCTGTCTTGAACGAACTCGGCGGGATTGATAAGTGCCAAATCGAAGGCAGAAGCGCTTTTTGAAGCTGTTGCGAGGAAAAGGCAAA
>JBELAB010000423.1:0-2802 GCA_049509275.1 Syntrophobacteraceae bacterium
GGGCCCATGTGTTTGGTCCAGGTTCGCCTGTAGAGCAGGTACAGTTCTTCGTAGAACGAGGAAGGGGCGTCCGGACCCCGGACCATACCGAGGTCGATTCCGTAGTTGCGAATCGCGCGCCACTCCCGCTTTATTTTGGTCCTGCGGCTGGATTTAAAGGACATAAGGAAATCATCGAAACTGCGGTATCCCCGATTGAACCAGAGCAGGTGCTGGCTGCTCAGCCGCAGATACCCGTGTTCAGAAAGGATGGAGTGCAGCTCGGACTCCCGGTCGACAAAGTAAAAGCGGGTTGTGGACAGGCCGCGTTCTTTTGAAATCTCATCGATTTTGTCGAGCAGATCGGCGAAAATCCGCGAGCCGTCCCGGCGCGAGCCAAGCAGGAAATCATATCCGGGTACGGGCGTATAGGGGATACTCCCTACAAGGCCCGAGCCGAACGGCAAACCTGTAAGCTCGGTCAAAAACTCGATCAGCCCTCCGTCTCCGAACTCCACCCAGGCGCGGTCCCGCAGATAAAGAGGAGCGATTGCGATAATTTTCGATCCATCATAGAGTGCCAGATGTGCCGGAATATAGCCTCTGTCCGCCGAGATCGAACCGGACTTCTCGAGGGCGTGCAGGTACTCAAACTCCAGCATCGGGGCTGCGTGAAGAGCGAGGCTGTTCCACTCCTCCGATGGAATCTCCTCAATTCGCGAGAATATCTTTACCCGGTTTTCCATCTGGCGGGATGAATTCTCCTGTACTATTTTATACCGCGCGCAAGGCATTTAATTATAATTACCGCATCACATTGTAACACCCAAAGCAATGTGCTTGCACTTCAAGATTTTTCAGCTCGTCCATACGAATGACCGAAGGAGATCAAGATGCTTCCCGATCCAATCTCTTCATTTATCAACGACCACCTCGACAGCTTTGTACTGGAACTGGCGCAATTCCTCTCGATTCCCAGCGTGAGTACTCTTAGCGAGCACAAAAAAGACGTTCTTAGCGCTGCCGAATGGGTGCTCGACCAGGTAAAGAGGTGCGGATTCACCGGAAAACTCTATCCTACCGAGCGCCATCCGATAGTGCTTGCGCGTTCGCCCGAGGTCCCCGGCGCGCCAGTTCTGCTCATCTACGGCCATTATGACGTCCAGCCGCCCGATCCCCTCGATGAATGGCAAACCCCTCCTTTTTCGCCCGACATTCGCGATGGTTACATATACGCACGCGGCGCGACCGACGACAAAGGCCAGGTTTTCACCTATATCAAGGCGATAGAGGCCGTGCTGCGCGCGGGACAAAAACTTCCGCTCAATCTGATTATCCTGGCGGAAGGCGAGGAGGAGATCGGAAGTCCAAGCCTGGAAAAATTTCTGATGCAGCGCCGCGATGAGCTTCGCGCAAACGCTGTTGCGATTTCAGACGGCTCACAATTTGCCCGTGGAATTCCCGCCATAACTTATGGCTTGCGAGGCTTGAGCTATCTGCAGGTGGATATCGGCGGAGCGCGTTTCGATCTGCATTCGGGTTCATTCGGAGGTATAATCCATAATCCTGCCCAGGTATTGGTGGACGTTCTCCAAAAACTCAAGAACCCCGATGGAACGGTGGCCATTCCCGGTTTCTATGATGACGCGCTAGCTCCGGACAACTCCGAAAGGGAGGAAATGGCCTCTCTTAATGTCGATATAGACTCTCTTAAGGATTACCTGGGGGTTTCCGAACTTACGGGAGAGCCTGGATACTCTGTTCTCGAACGCAGGACAGCCAGGCCCACTTTGGATATCAACGGACTATGGGGCGGCTTCTCCGGTGAAGGAGCAAAAACGATAATCCCGGCAAAGGCAGGGGCAAAAGTGAGTATGCGGCTGGTTCCAAACCAGGCGCCCGAGAAAATAGACCGGCTGTTTCACCAGTTCGTAACCGCTAACTGTCCTCACGGGGTCAGCGCTAAAATTACCACTCTCCACGGCGCTGAGCCCGTCCTGGTCCCGAGAAACACCCCCGCAATGCTTGCGGCTGAAAGAGCAATAGAGACAGGGTTCGGCAAAAAGCCGGTATTTATAAGGGAGGGCGGTTCAATTCCCGTCGTCAACCTGATAAAGAAACATCTCGCACAGCAGAACATCCTGCTCCTGGGCTGGGGAAGCCCGGACGACGGCGCTCATTCTCCCAACGAACGATTTTGCATCAAAGATTTTTATCGAGGAATCCGCGCGGCAGTCGCCCTTTTCCATGAAATGGCGCAATAAATGAAAAGCTCAGCGCTGCGCGAGTACTTACTTGTATAAGTGCGCGTAACAAATTCAAGTCTGTCACCCCGGCGAAAAGCCGGGGTCCAGAGGATTTCCTGAGATGAGAAAGACATCTGGATTCCGGCCTGCGCCGGAATGACGAGACTAAGGTGTTCCTTTGAATTGAGCACGCCAATTTACGCAAGTAAGTACCAGGTTATTCGGGTGAATTCATAAGCCATTGAAGGCGGTCGGGCAGTTTTAGTTTTTTATTTTTGACAAAAACAATGCTGATCCGGCGATTCCTGGGGTCAGTGGACGAATCGGTGAAAAGAGGCACTTTGTCGCCAAAACCCACAACTCTGCAAATCCGGCCCGGTTCGATGCCGGCCTGTTCCAGTTCGCGCCTGGCCGCTGAGGCCCTCGATGTGGAGAGTTCCCAGTTTGAAATCTGTTCGCTCCGGGTCGGTGAAGAGTCGGTATGCCCTTCTACCGCAATTTCGTTAGGAAAATTCTTAAGAACCGACGCAACCGAGTGAAGTATTTGCTTGGCCAGGTCCGTGAGCTGGGCGCTTCC
>JBELAB010000424.1:0-2800 GCA_049509275.1 Syntrophobacteraceae bacterium
TCTTCTTAATATTACGCGACCCGGAGATGAAATTGTTGCCGCTGACAATCTTTACGGCGGGACCTATGAGCTTTTTCACTACACTTTCCCCAAGCTGGGGCGCACAGTAAAATTCGTTAATTCCAAGGACCCCGAGAAATTCAAAAAAGCCTTGACGAATGCCACACGGGCTGTCTATGCAGAAACTATCGGCAATCCCAAGCTGGATGTGCCCGACTTCGAGGCGATTGCAAAGATAGCTCATGATGCAGGAGTACCTTTTGTTGTCGACAATACTGTGGGGATAGGCTTATTCCGTCCGTTCGATTTTGGCGCAGACATAAGCGTTATTTCGGCGACAAAATATGTCGGCGGCCATGGGACCTCCATTGGCGGGCTGATTGTAGATGGCGGAAAATTCAATTGGGGAAACGGCAAGTTTCCCGAATTCACGGAACCGGACCCGAGCTATCACGGGCTGAAATTCTGGGATGTTTTCGGCAACCTTCCCGGTCTGGGCAATATCGCTTTCATACTCAGGGCACGTGTACTGTGGCTTCGCGATATCGGACCGGCATTAAGTCCATTCAACGCTTTTCTTTTCCTCCAGGGACTGGAGACATTGGTCCTGAGGCAGGAGAGGCATTCCCAGAATGCCCTGGAAGTGGCAATGTTTCTCAAGGGGCACCCGCTGGTAAACTGGGTCGTTTATCCTGGTCTTGAAGACAATCCGAATCATCCGCTCGCAAAAAAATATCTCAATGGGAACTATGGATCGATCATCGGTTTCGGAGTAAAGGGCGGCCTCGAGGCCGGGAAAAAATTCATCAATTCCGTGAAACTGCTTTCGCACCTTGCCAACATAGGAGATGCAAAAAGCCTGGTTATCCATCCTGCTTCAACCACCCACCAGCAGCTTACCAGAGATGAGCAGGAAGCCACCGGGGCCACTGAAGATTATATCCGGCTCTCGATAGGCCTGGAAAATGTTCGAGACATCATAAGCGACATTGGCCAGGCGCTTGAGAAGGCAGGCGAAGGCAAATAATAAGGCAGGAATATTTAGCGGTATACTGGAGAGATACCTTACGAACCCGGCTATTCAAGGAATAGAGGTTTTTTGGAGAAGATGAAGTGAGTCAAAGAGATAGCATAGGTATCGTTGAAACCAAAACCATAACGTTTTCCCCGCCGGGAGGGCTTTTACTCGAGTGCGGCCAAAGTCTCGAAACGGTCACGGTCGCCTACGAAACTTACGGCGAACTCAACCGTGATCGCACCAATGCGGTCCTGATCGTCCACGCTCTCTCGGGAGATGCCAACGCCGCGGGCTTTCACCGGGGGGCCAGAAAGCCGGGATGGTGGGACAGTATGATTGGTCCGGCAAAAGGCTTCGATACCGATAAATATTTCGTTATATGCTCAAACATTCTTGGAGGCTGTAAGGGTACGACGGGTCCTTCGAGCATCAATCCCGCCACGGGAAGACCTTACGGCCTAAGTTTCCCGCTCATATCGATACACGACATGGTGAACTGCCAGAAACTCCTTGTCGATTACTTCAAGATCGAAAAGCTTCTGAGCGTCTCGGGTGGGTCGATGGGCGGCATGCAGGTGCTCTCGTGGCTGACCCGCTACCCGCAGCGTGTGCGCAGTGTTATCCCCATCTCAACGGCGATTAAGCACTCGCCCCAGCAGATCGCTTTTAACGAAGTGGGCAGGCAGGCCATAATGGCCGACATTTGCTGGAAGTCGGGAAACTACTACGGCGGGCCGCCTCCGGCCAAGGGATTATCGGTCGCCAGAATGGTCGGCCACATTACTTACATGAGCGATGCCTCGATGCACGAAAAGTTCGGGAGGCAGCGCAAAGACAGCATTGAGACTTTCAAGTTCAACCCCGACTTCGAGGTGGAAGGATACCTCCACTATCACGGCGAAAACTTCGTGAAAAGGTTCGATGCAAACTCTTACCTCTACATCACCAAGGCAATGGACAACTTCGATGCCGCCGAAGGCGGGTCCCTCCACGAACTGTTGAGAGCAACCGATTCCAAGGTCCTTGTGATTGCCTTCAAGTCCGACTGGCTCTATCCTGCCTACCAGACCAGGGAAATCGTCAGGGCCTGCAAACTTGCCGGCATCGAAGCCAGCTACTGCGAAATCGATTCCACCTATGGGCACGATGCCTTTCTGCTCGAGATAGAGGAAGAAACTCATTTGATTACCCATTTCCTGAAGAAGGTCTACAACGGCTACGAGGTAATGACCGAATATGCAATCTGAATCTACCCGGCTGGACCACCGGATTATTTCGGAACTCATTGTCCCCGGTGCTTCGGTCTTGGACCTCGGGTGCGGCGCCGGAGAGCTTCTCTATATGCTGATAAAGGATCGGGCTGCACACGGCCAGGGCATAGAGATCGACGAGCAGGCCATATACGCATGCGTGGCCCGTGGTTTGAACGTATTTCACGGTGATATCGACTCGGGTCTTTTCGACTATCCGGACCGTTCGTTCGATTATGTGATTCTCAACCAGTGTTTACAGCAGGTCCTGCACGTAGAAACTGTGCTCGCGGATTCCTTGAGGGTGGGAAAGAAGGTAATCGTCGGGTTCCCCAATTTTGCCCATTACGGCGCAAGATTACAATTGTTCTTCAGGGGCAGGGCGCCTGTCACAGCCTCCCTGCCGTATCAATGGTATGAAACGCCAAATCTTCACTTTCTGAGCATCTCCGATTTTTTCATATTCTGCCGGGACAAGGGCATTACTATCGAGCGCTGCGAGTACATTGGAAACAGAGGGCGTCTTTGCAGG
>JBELAB010000425.1:0-2799 GCA_049509275.1 Syntrophobacteraceae bacterium
TTGCCCGGCCTTCCCCAGCGACATGTGAGCGCGTAGCGCGGAGGCCGACCGCTCATCCTCGTCGCTCCGCGAGACAGGGCGGGAGCGTGAGGCCTCCTGAATCACAGAGCTTTCCATAAAGATTTGCATCCCGAAGGCATTTGCAAGAGGACCGGGTGATAAACGAGGTTTTATAAGGACTTTAAACTAATTAGTGTCCATCCGGAAACTCCGTATAAGAGACTCTCAGTTTCCGATTCGGAAAAGGACTCTTTACGGACGGAAACTAAACTAATTAATGAGCCTTCTGCGCATCACGACCAGTGCGACCGGAAAAAGCAGGGCAAACAAAATAGTGATGTAAACAATACGCCACGCGAGGTCAGGGGTCAATTCGCCCAGGCAAAAAGCGCGGCACAGGTCTACCAGGTGGGTCAGCGGGAGGGCCGAGGAAAGGTTTTGAGCCCATCCGGGAAGGGCGGATATTGGGAAAAAGGTCCCGCTGAACAGGAACATCGGGGTTATGAAAAGAAAAATCGGAAGGTTGAACATGTCGATGCTGGGCACAAGACCCGTAAAAACCATCCCGACCGTTCCGAAAGCAAGCCCGCCCAGAAAAGACAGAGGCAGAATCAGCAGGCCGTGAGGAAAATGGACCAATCCGAAAAAGCTTACCACCCCGAGCATTATAGCGGTTGCGATAACCGATTTGGTGGCGCCCCAGGCAATTTCACCGGCGATGATATCTTCCAGGGAAAGCGGGGTGGCCATCATGGCGTCAAAAGTCTTCTGGTAGTACATGCGCACGAATGAGGCGTAAGCATTTTCGAAAAAGGAGTTGTACATCATTGTGATAGCCAGCAGAGCGGGGGCGATGAAAGCGATGTAGGAAATATCTTCTCCATGATAGTGTATCTGCCCGACAAGGGCGCTCATCCCCATTCCGAAGGCCGCAAGGTATAAAAGAGGTTCGAAGAGGGGCACCAGAAAGTTTACAAACCAGATTTTGCGATACACTACCAAATTACGGTTCCAGACGCGGATAAAGCGCCATGAAATATTCGTAATCCGAAGCCCGCCGATCATTCGCGAAGTTCCCTTCCCGTGAGTCTCAGGAAAACGTCTTCAAGGGTTGCCAGCCTCTTTATGCAGGTTTCCCGGCAAAATTTGTCCCCAATTATTTCGAAGAGTCTATCGGACTCCATGCCGTAGATAATCATCCGATGGTCAAGGGCATCGTGCACGAAATTGTGAGCATTTACGAACTTCTTTATATCGGGGCCCGGGTTTACGATTTCAACCACGTGATCACCGGCATGGGAACGGATCAGATCGGCCGGCTTTCCTTCAACCAGAATCTTGCCGTGATCCATGATTATCAGCCTCTCGCACAGCCGCGAGGCCTCGTCCATATTGTGGGTGGTAAGAAGGATCGAAAGCCCGTTTGCCTGAAGCAGTTCCAGCTTCTCCCAGACCTGGTGGCGCCCCTGTGGATCGAGCCCGGTGGTGGGTTCATCCAGGATGAGCAGTTCAGGATTATTGATGAGGGCTCGTGCAAGCACCAGCCTGCGCATCATTCCCCCTGAAAGGCTGGTTACCTTGTCATCTTTTCGGCTCTCAAGCGCTATAAACTTCAGAAGCTGAAGCGAGAGATCGCGAGTTTTCTTTCGCGGAATGTTAAAATAGCGTGCAAATATCTCCAGGTTCTGGAGTACGGAAAGATCGGGGTCGAGGTTGTTTTCCTGCTGACATACACCGATTTTCGCTTTTATCTGGCGCCACTTGGTGTTTATGTCCAGGCCGAAGACTTCCAGGCTGCCGGAAGTCATTGGAGAGAATCCGTATACCATGCGTACAGTCGACGTCTTGCCGGCGCCGTTGGGGCCCAGCATACCGAGGCACTCACCGGGACCCAGTTGAAACGATACTCCGTCCACGGCCGGGAAGCCGTTGAATTCTTTTCGTAAGTCCGTAGCCAGGATTATGTGCCGCTCGTTTTCAGCCATTGTCTGAAATCTGTTTTATTAATCGGATTGCTCTTTCACGCGATGAGAGATTCTTTCTTCGATGGTCCAGTCATCGACGTCGATATACTTGAAGACCCCCGGTCCATCCGGAAGAACGACCCGGCTGATGCCTGCGTTTATGATTACCCGTTTACAGAGCAGGCAGGGAATGACTTGTGAGACCAGCTCGCCCGTTGCCACTTCAATGCCTACCAGATACAGATCGGCCCCAGCCATGTCGAGGCGCGAGGCGTGGATCAGTGCGTTCATCTCGGCGTGAACCGCCCGGCAAAGCTCATAGTTTTGGCCGGCAGGAATATTTTGTTCCTGGCGAATGCAATACCCAAGGTCGATACAGTTGTTGGTTTGTCGCGGGGCGCCGTTGTAGCCGGTGCTGATTATCTGATCGTTTTTGACGATTACCGCGCCGAATCTGCGCCTGAGACACGTGCTGCGCATTGCCACGGCACTGGCGATATCCAGGTAATACTGACTCTTGGTTGGTCTTTTCACTTTTGCCTCATGAGTTATAGTCTTAACGCAACCTTGGCGCCGGGCGCCGGGGACCGTTCAAAAAACGCCCCGCCCAAAACCCGGAACCCAGTGTCGGGAATCCGGCATGCGGCGCGCGTAATCTATTTAGATCACCGGCCAGGAAAAATTCAATCCGAAAATGACGAAGTGATTTTATTCCTTGTATGATAGACTTATATAATGCCTTGCTCGAAAAAAAATGCGTCTGACATGATAAGAGCGGCGCCCGTGCGCGCAGCCATGCGGAACGCACACACATTAAACGCGGCGCGTTTGAAGG
>JBELAB010000426.1:0-2789 GCA_049509275.1 Syntrophobacteraceae bacterium
TCAGCGATGGCCTTTCGTGCGGCTTCCTGTTGCGCTTCCTTCTTGCTCTTGCCAAAACCGTGTGCCAGCACACGATCCCCGATTGCAACCCTCATGAAGAAAGTCTTATCGTGATCAGGCCCTTCTTCGGCTTCTAGAAGATAGGTGGGGGTAAGCTTCAGCTCCGCCTGGGTGATCTCCTGGAGCTGAGTTTTGTAGTCTTTATCAAGAGCTTTGAGCAGATGGTCCTCTTCCCTGTGTTCCAGATAGCCGTGAAACATCTTTTGAACCAGTCGCAGCGCTGAATCCAGGCCACCGTCCAGGTACACGGCGGCAAGCAGTGCTTCGAGTCCGTTGGCCAAAAGCGAAGGCTTCTGGCGCCCTCCCGAGTGTTCCTCCCCTTTTCCGAGGAGAAGAAAATCTCCCAGATCGATGCTCGATGCGATTTGCGCCAGCTCCCGCTCGTTCACAATAGAAGAGCGGAGTCGGGACAACTCTCCTTCATCATAGTCCGGAAAAAGCTCGAGCAACAGATGGCTTATTGCCAATCCAAGGACCGAATCGCCAAGGAATTCGAGCGTTTCGTTATCCGCCGCAATGTCTTGATTTTCGTATGCAAAGGAACGATGGACAAGCGCGCGGAAAAGTAGGTCCCGGTTCTGGAATCGGTACCCGAGTTCATCTTGCAATTTTTCGAGATTGGTTGTATGCAGCATGGTCTCGTGTCAAAAGTAAAAAAGGCTAAAAAGATCATGATCGTTTCCACTTTCAACCCCCGCATGTTTATAATATACACCTTTTACATGCCTGATTTGAGTATATTCTGATTCAGATAGGACGCACCGGTAGAAATGCTTGTATGGCTCAGTTCGCCCCAACCGAAAAACAGCCGGTTTCTCCTTTTGGACCGGGACGGCGTATTGAATGTAAACCGGCCCGATTATGTGAAGAGCTTTGCAGAAGTTTGCTTTTATCAGGACGCTCTCGAAGCGCTCAAGCTTCTCAACCGCAACGACATAGGGGTCATTTTGATCAGCAACCAGTCCGGAGTCAATCGGGGTCTGATCCACTGGGACGATTTCTGGAAAACCCATGAAGGAGTCATTCGGCAGGTCGAGGAATACGGCGGGAGTATTCTGGCCGCCTTTTACTGCCCCCACCGTCCGGACGAAAAATGCGAGTGCCGCAAACCCGCACCAGCCATGATACTTAACGCCTGCCGATTTGCCGGCATTGACCCTGACCAGACATATTTCGTTGGAGATCATGAGTCGGATATAAGGGCCGCCGAAAACGCGGGGTGCCCCGGAATTCGGATCTGCCGCGGCGGCGATGCCGCGCAAACAGATATCTCCACCTCTGAACAGCCATGTTTTACGACCCTGCTGGATGCGGTTTTATGTATCTGCAGTGAGAGCATTAAAGACTTTACGGACTTATATTGAGACCCGGTTCGGTCACCTTATCCGGATGCGGTCCCCCTGCCCGGTTCCCCATCCGGTTGAACACCACCTATCAGCCAGAAGGAATGCTCAAGAATGTCACCACTCGACAACAGCCGTTATGCACCGCTCCTTAAAGAGAAAATGTCCGCCGAGAGTTACCGGAAACTCCTCGAGCTTGATAACCCCAAACTATTCGAGTTCGCAGGCGAGTACACCGAGCTTTGCGAACCCGATTCCGTCTATATGTGTGACGATAGTGACGAAGATGCGGAATATATCCTGGAAAAATCACTGGAACTCAAAGAGGAAAAACCCCTGGCAAAAAAGGGCCACACAATCCATTACGATGGTTTCGATGACCAGGGCCGAGCGCCCGGGGCCACAAAGAACCTGGTGAGAAAGGAACTGGTTCCGCTGATGGGCGCGCTCCTTGCCAAGGAGAGGGAGGAGGGTCTGGCAGAAATTCGGGGCATTCTCAAAGGCATCATGAAAGGCAAACAGGCGATCATAAAACTTAGTTGCGAAGGTCCGACCCACAGTCCCTTTTCAATAGCATGCGCTCAGATGACCGATTCCTTCTATGTTTGCCATTCCGAAGAACTGCTGTATCGACGGGGATATGAGCACTTCCGCCGGATGGCGTCGAAGGACAAATTTTTCCGGTTCGTGCACAGCGCAGGTCGTCTCGATGAGCATGGTAATTGTTTAGACCTCGACAATCGGCGGATCTACCAGGATATGGAGGACTACATAGTTTTTTCCACGAATAATCAGTATGCGGGAAATAGTGTGGGGTTGAAAAAACACGCTATGCGCCTGGCAATCAAGCTCTCCGGGACCGAGGGCTGGCTATGCGAACACATGTTCGTCATGTCTGTCCAGAATGAGAAAAAAACGCGTTCGACTTGCTTTTGCGGCGCTTTCCCCTCAGCCTGCGGAAAGACTTCGACGGCGATGCTGCCTGGCGAAAAGATAATCGGGGACGATATTGCCTATTTCCGCAATATAAATGGTGAGTTTAGAGCGGTTAATGTCGAAAACGGCATCTTCGGGATTATAAAAGACGTAAATGCGGTGGATGATCCCCTTATTTTCAAGACCATTCAGACCAAAGGGCTCGAAATGATCTTCTCAAACGTCCTAACTGGTCCCGACAATGAACCTTACTGGTTGGGCATGGGGGTTCAGCATCCCATGCGCGGCCGGAATTTTTCGGGGGAATGGTTCGAGGGTAAAACAGACCGGCAAGACAATCCAATTCCTTTTGCGCACAGTAACGCCCGCTATACGTTAAGGCTCGGATATCTCGAAAACATCGACCCGGCTTACAACGACAGGAACGGCGTGCTGGTCAGGGGCATAATC
>JBELAB010000427.1:0-2781 GCA_049509275.1 Syntrophobacteraceae bacterium
GTTTCATCTCGTCGATCGCCCGCTTCTCGATCAGCTTGTGAAGCTTTTCGTAACCCCAATTGTCGCACATCTCCGAGTGAACCATATACTGGTTGATGGCGGTCAGCTCGTCTGAAAGCAGGTCGTTCAGCTTCGCAATGATTTTTTCGTTCCCCTTCATTTCATTCTCCTTAAGCTAAAGTTGCTATCCGTGTCCATCCTTGTGTGACCTCTTTACCTGCCGTTTCTGTTAATCCTGCTAATCCTGCTAATCCTGTCCAAGCTTTTCTCTCCTTGACCGGACTATGCCCTGTCCTCTGTGTCTCTGCGGTGAATGCTCACTTTTTCTGCGGAAGAATGTGCGTTGAGCTGCCGAGGAAGGCTTCGGCCGCCTCCTCCTCGGATTCTGAAAGACTCGGATGAGGGTGAATCGACAGGCCTATGTCCTCTGCAAGAGCGCCCATCTCGATTGCAAGAACACCCTCGGATATCATTTCACCGGCTTCACGCCCGACAATACCGACTCCCAGCACACGTTGCGATTCGGGGTCTATTATCATCTTGGTCATCCCCTGGGCGACGCCCATAGATACAGCGCGACCGGATGCGGACCATGGAAAACGGGTGACCTTGACATTTCGTCCTCGCCTTTTTGCCGCCTCTTCGCTTAGTCCGCAAACCGCAATCTGCGGATCGGTGTAAAGAACTGCAGGAACGGCCTGAAAATCGAAAGCCGAGGGCATTCCCGAGATCACTTCGGCAGCGATTTTGCCTTCATGCATGGCCTTGTGAGCCAGCATAGCCCCGCCTGTCACGTCACCGACCGCAAAAATTTTTTCATCCGTTGTGCGCCTCTGTTGGTCAACCATTATGAACCCCGGCTCGTTCACCTTGACTTTTGTATTCTCCAAGCCAATTCCCTGCGAATTCGGGGTCCTGCCGACAGCCGCGAGCACACGGTCGAACCGCTGGGTCTTCTCCTCGATTGCCCCGCTGAAAGTAACATTTACGCCGCTCTCATCTTCCTCGATCGAGGTGACATTGGTGCTGCAGCGAATGGATTCAAAGAGCGCTTCGAGCCGGGCAACAAGAGGTTTCGACAGATCGGGATCGATAGCGCGCATGAGCTGTCCGTCGTCTTCGACAAGGACCACTTTGCTCCCCAGCGACGCGTAAACAGACCCGATTTCAAGCCCGACAAAGCCGCCCCCGACAACGAGCAGCCGTTTGGGGATATCCGCCAGCTCAAGCGCGCCTGTTGAATCCATGACTCGCCCGCCCGGTTTGAACTGCGCTCCTGCCAGGGTTCGACTGGAGGAGCCTGTTGCGATGATCGCATGTTTGAACCTGATATGACTGGCCCCCCCATTCTGGACTCGCACATGGCTTGAATCCTCTAATACAGCTTGTCCCTGCACGAAAAGAATGCCGCGCCTTTTGGTAAGCTCGACCAGACCCTTCGCCAGCCTGTCGATGACCTTGTCCTTCCATTCGCGCAGGCGGGCCAGGTCTACTTTCGGCTCGGCGAAGGCGATGCCCATCTCACTGGCGCGCCGGGCATCGTACATGAGTTCAGTAGCGTAGAGCAGGGTCTTTGAGGGAATACAGCCTCTGAACAGGCACACTCCTCCCGGTCTGGGGCCGGCTTCGACCATCGTTACGTCCATACCCAGATCAGCCGCCCGAAAAGCTGCCGCATAGCCTCCCGGACCTCCTCCGATCACCAGCAGATCGGTTTCCTGGGTAAACTCGCCCATTACCATTCGATGAAAACTCCTATATGGAAACTAGCTCATCATAAGAAGGTTTTCCGGGTTTTCCAGCGTCTCTATGAGCACCTTTAGAAACCTGGCAGCTTCAGCGCCGTCCAGGACGCGATGATCGAAAGTGACGTTGAGCGGCAGCATCAGGCGAGGGATGATTTCATAATTTTTTTCATCCCCGGCTACCATAGGCTGCAATCTTGCCTGAGCCATTCCGAGGATGGCGACTTCCGGGTGATTGATGATCGGACAGAGTCCCGTCCCGCCTATCGTACCTACGTTGGTTATTGTGAAAGTCCCGCCGGACAGGTCGTCCTTGGTTGCCTGGCCCTGGCGGGTCTTTTCCGCAAGGTCTTTGAGTTCAACCGCCAGATCGAAAATACTCTTGCAGTCAACGCCCCGGATCACAGGAACCAGCAGGCCGCGGTCGGTGTCAACCGCGAACCCGATGTTATGGTAATGTTTAATGATGATTTCTTCAGATTCCATATCGATGCTCGAATTGAAGCGGGGGAATTTTTTCAATGCCGCCGCAGCGGCTTTCATTGCGAAAACCGTCAGGCTCAAAGCTCCGCCCTGCGCCTCGACCTGCTGTTTGTGTTTGTGCCGGAACGCTTCGAGTTCGGTAAGGTCCGCGACGTCCATGTGCGTAACATGGGGTATTTGAGACCACGCAACGGCAACGTGTTTCGCAATGGTTCGGCGCACGGAGCGAAGCGGGATTCGCTCGACCGGCCCGGCCCGGTCGAATTGGGGGAGAACAGGGGCCTCGGGAGGTTCGGGCGGTTTTTTCTCCCCCCCCTTTTCTGAAGGGGGGCCAGGGGGGATTTCAGCCACGGGAAACGCCTTTTCGGCCTCGGGCCGTCCGGCGCCTTCGGCGAACGCGCGCACGTCCTCCGGGGTAACTCGCCCACCCGGGCCGCTTGGCTTTACCCGGCTAATATCTATACCAAGCTCTCGCGCCAGGCGGCGGGTGGAAGGAGCGGCGGGAACCGGACCATCGGGCAGCCGCGTTTCCCGCTTTTCTTCGGGCGTTTTC
>JBELAB010000428.1:0-2766 GCA_049509275.1 Syntrophobacteraceae bacterium
TCTGCGGGGCAGGGAAATCCCCGATCTGCCCTTTTTGCCTTTTTCGAAGAGCAGGGGCTCATTGAGCACCAATCCAGTGGAGCCTGCGAATTCTTTCATGATTCAACCTCGTTTCACTAAACTCCAAAGCGTTCACCGCAGCATCCAGCACAGAGGCACGGAGAAGGTCAAAATCTTTTTGACAGGAGAGCCTCTTGCAGAACTCAACAAAACCTTCACCCCGGTGATATCCGGGGGCCGGAATCAAGCGTCTTTTCAGTTGGTTAAAAGCACTGGACCCCAGCTTTCGCCGGGGTGACGATTCCTTGCAACATGTCATAACTTTGTTGACAACGTACTAGCCCTTCAACTGGCTCACAAGGGCGTCGATATCTTTCCTGGTTTTGGTTTCCGTAACGCAGAGCAGGTAATGGTTGGGGACCTGGGGGTAGTAGGGCGCCAAAGGAAGGCCTGCCACCAGCTTCCGGTCGAGTAAACGCTTATAAATGGCCTCAAAGCCGGGTGAAAATTCAACGACGAATTCATTAAACGTAGCAGCGGCAAAGGGTATTTTGAATCCGGCCTTTCTTAGTTCCTTCTTGAGGTACTCGCTTTTGTCATAATTAAGCCGGGCCAGTTCACGGATCCCGCTCCCACCAAGCGAGGCCATGTACATGGCGGCGGTTACGGCACAAAGGCCGCTGTTGGTGCAGATATTGGACGTGGCTTTTTCCCGTCTTATGTGCTGTTCCCGAGTGGCGAGGGTCAGGACAAATCCCCGTTTTCCGTCGATATCCTCAGTCTGGCCCACCAGGCGGCCCGGCATGCTCCGCACGTAACGCTTAAGACAGGCAAGCATTCCCAGCCCCGGCCCGCCGTAACTCTGGGCAATACCGAAGCTTTGACCTTCGCCGCAGGAAATATCTGCGCCCTGGGACCCGGGGCTTTTATAGAGACCGTAAGCGAGAGGTTCCGTGAAAGAAGCAATGAACAGGGTCTGTGTGTCGCGGGTCAGGTTGCCCACAGCACTCAGATTTTCTATGCAGCCGAAAAAATTGGGCGACTGAATGGCGACGGCCCCCAGTCCTTCGGTGCTTTCCAGTTTGCTCAGGTCCGTTCTGCCGTCTGCCGAAAAAGGCAGCTCGATGATTTCGAACTCCGCTGGTTCAAGATAGGTGCGTATCACACGCCGATAGAGGGGATGAATAAGGCTCGATACCGCCACCTTTTTCAGCCGGCTCACGCGGCCCGCCATAAGCAGGGCTTCGGCCAATGCTGAAGCTCCATCATAGAGGGAGGCGTTGGCTATATCCATGCCCAAGAGAGAAGCCACGAAAGTCTGGTATTCAAAAATTGCCTGCAGGGTCCCCTGGCTTATTTCCGGCTGATATGGAGTATAGGATGTGGAAAATTCCGAGCGGCCAAGAAGGTAGGACACCGATGCCGGGATGTGATGTTCGTAACTGCCCGCTCCCAGAAATACTTTATACAGGGGCGCCACAGCCATCGATTGCGCCAGGGCCGCCATCATGTCGTTTAATTCCCACTCCGTCACAGGCCCGGGCAGCACGAGGTCCGTCTTGCGGCGGCAAGCTTCGGGAATCGATGAGAAAAGATCGTCCAGACTCAAGGCCCCCGTCACCTGGAGCATCTCCGCGATGTCTTCTTCGGTGTGAGGCAAATATCTCATTCTTTCATCCCCTTGAGCATCTCAAGATAAGCATCGTGGGCCATAAGGCCATCCATCTCGGAGAGATTGGAAGGCTTCACGTCCGCTATCCATCCATCCGCGTACGGGGCCGTATTGACTAAATCGGGCGACTGTTCCAGCGCGGTATTTACCCCGATTATTTCCCCGCTTACGGGCATGTAGATCTCGGCCACCGCTTTGACGGACTCCAATGTTCCGCATTCCTCGCCTTTCTTTAATGTCTTACCCACTTCGGGCGCCTCAAAAAAGACAATGTCCCCGAGCTGATCCTGAGCATAATCGGTAATGCCTATGCGAATTATCTTCCCATCAAGCCTTGCCCATTCATGGTCCCCGGTGTAGCCAATGTCGTGCGGAATCACCAGCTCACTGATATCTTTCATGTGTCAGCCCCTTTGCTCGTTTCCATCCGGAAAGGATCATTTTCTGAATGCGGCGTGGCGTCGAGATCCTGCCTGTGCCGCCGCCGAAGGTTTGAGTGGCGAACCTGGCTGGCGGTCCCACCGCCCCTTTATTGATAGTGGTAGTAATAATCACGAGGCGGCGGGCTTGCCAGGAGGTGTTCTCGGAGCAGGCCAGGCGGGCGGGGAAAACGACAGGAAATGATTCGGAGTTAGGATTTTTTTCGCTTTTGGGTCAACGAATACGCCGCTGCATTTAATGTCAAATACCATCACTCACCGGGTCAACTTAAAATTTTTGTTCTTTACTTTGGCCCGTACAAGATCGGCGTCCAGTCCAAACAGGTCGCAGATCCACAAAAAACTGCCGGCATCTTCGCAGGACGATCCAAACCATGCCGCAGCGTTACGCTTATTGAGGCGCGTCTCGGCACTGTTTTTCCGCCACTGCACCTTGATCCCGTTCATTACGATTTCGAAGTCCCGTCCCTTGGGGTGGAAATCTTCAATCGCCTGCAGTAAAACCGCCTCCCAAAGCTCGAACGCGCCGCGGTTCCCGCCCATGGCCTCCATTGATTCGAAATCTTTGGCGCAATGCCGGTGGTTCATTTAAAACCCTCGATTTAGGAATTTAGGAATTCAGGAATTGAGGAATTCGAAAAATCATCAAATGAG
>JBELAB010000429.1:0-2763 GCA_049509275.1 Syntrophobacteraceae bacterium
TTCAAAAGACCTGGAGGAGGTAGGAAAGATCAAAACCGCCAGCACCAAAAAAAGGATGAGCCGGAAAACTCGCATAGTGATTACCTTGACCTGCGCAGGTATCGATGCACCACTTGCCGGAAAGAGGATCGCCATCCGGGGCCCTCTAACCCAAACTTAATTCAAAATACAATCAGCTCAGCAACTGTTCAATTTGCGTCACAAGCTGAAGTACCTTTTGCGTATCTTTGTCGTCGATCTCCGTCTTCTGGGATACTTTGTCTATCTCTGCGAGAGCTTCGATCACACCCTTAGGAGCATCCATCCTCTTGAACTCGAGGGTAAAGTAGTTCATCGTGGCCGGCTGCCTTAGCAGTTCCCTGTCTCCTGAGGCTGCGGTCAGGCTCATATTCACCAGCCATGCCCCCGCTCTGAAAAGAGTCAGCTTATCTTCGGATTTGGTTTTCGCATACTCTTCGAAAAAGGGCTCGAATAACGAGAGAACGGTAACGAGGTACTCGGGAGGATACTTCTCACTTTCGACGAGATTGCGCGTCTTTGTTATGAGACCGTACAGAGGCGAGGGAGCCCCCATATTGATGAACTCCCTTTCGAGATATTCCAGTCGCTGTGAAGCAAGGTCCCATTTTTCACTGCGGATATATGCAAGAGCTTCCGTATAGATCGCGCCAATCATGAAGAACCGCGCTTCGTCGGATTTAGCCGCAAATCCGAAGGCGTCGCCCTTTTCGTGCAGAGGAGAATATCGCTTGGCAAGATCGCCCAGGTTCTGTGCTGACGTTATCCCGGACTGAAATGCCTGCGAGTTGAAATAGGGAGTGGAGGTATCCAACTTGATGCTGTTGGGGTCGAAATTTTCCTGCGCCTGCGAATAGACAAGGACAGGAATCAGGAGCAGGGCCGACAACATTGCTATGAATTTCAGACGTTTCATCTTTTCCTCCTACCAGACAATTTGGTAAGTCTTTAAGCCGAAGTTCACGGGCACATTATTGAAGTTCAAAACCAGTACGGTGTATTGTGCCGCATAGTCGGAGCTAAGGAGCAAGGGAACACCTACATTCTGCTTTTTATTTGCGTAACCCTTGAGTTTATCCTGACTGTCCAGCACCACTATGGTTATGTTGTTTGACGGGGACTCAACCAGGAATCCATAATCAGTCAAGTTAAGGCCCTGAAAACCGGCTTTCCACGCGCCGGGCTCAAATTTAGCTCCCTGCGCCTTCGCGGCCGGGATCTGCCCGCTTACCCCATCCAACTGCTTGGCCTTTTTTGCTATTTCTGCAAAATTTGGCGGAAAAACCTGCGTCAGGGGCACAAGCCTGTTGAATTTAGGATCTTCGAGCAACTTCTTTGCCTTATTTATGGGAATGGCATAGTTGAACCCCGTGCCCCCGCCCACAACCGGATTCGTTGCCATGGCCGCATTGACTCCTATCACCTCATTGCCCAGGTACAAGGCGCCTCCGCTGTTACCGCTGGTCATGGTTGCCGTGTGCCTAATCCCTTCGGTTTCTTTCAGGTCATTTCTAAGAATCTGGCTGATACTTCCTTCCGTAATATTGAGCCCCATCCCCAGCGGATTCCCCACAGCCAGAACTTTATCCCTGAGGTCCACTTTGTTGGAATCACCGAGGGCGCAAGCGGGGAAATTTCTCTCAGTGCTTATTTTCAGTATGGCGAGATCATTTATCGGGTCGTAGACTTTCATGTTCCGGATTTCGAAACGCGAACCTTCCTGAAATAGGGCTTCCCCCTTCATGGCTTTACGGGCTACGTGGTAATTTGTAACAATTGTTCCATCCTCATTGACTATGAAGCCGCTGCCCCCTGAACTTGTCTGATATAATTCCACCCCATCCCCGTTTGGCTTTCCGTTTGCGTCCTGTTTCAGGCCAGAGGTAAAATTGAACCCTTGTATGTTCAGTGCCACGTTCCGTTCAGCGAGTTCCTGGTTTGATGGAAAGTCTGCAGCCCTTCCACTATTGAAAAAACCCAAATGGAAAATCAGCGCCGAAACGGCTACTACAATTCCGAACCCATACCTGTTCATTGATTTCCTCCTCATCATCTCTGCAAACAGCCGGCTGCACTATTGCGTTTCTATCCACTCTGACAGCATCGGGAAAGAAAAGTTCCCGTCTTTAGCAAAAAAAATTAACTCCACATCTTGTTCTTCACATCCGATCGCGCTACGTCCAATAAATACTCCCACCTCATTGCTCTCGCAGTAGTACGTTAAAACCTAACCATCGATAAAGGCGCTTGCACCCGACGGGCCTGCGAAGCGTTCCGTCCTTCAATTCAACAAGCCATCCACCTTTGAGCCGGTCAACAAATAAGGCCCGATGGCCGATATATGAGGTAGATTTTACGATTGTGGGCTCAGTTCTGCTTCGCCATCTGCTCCCGAAACCGGCCACCCTCTTTTTGCGAAAGCGATACCCATGTGCCGGTTTCCACAATCCGGCCCTGTTCCAAAACCACAATACTATCTGCTCTTCGAATCGTGGAAAGCCGGTGGGCAATGACAACCATCGTCAGCTCTCCGTGAAGCCCTTCGATAGCATCAAGAATTCGTCGTTCGTTTTCCGTATCAAGGGAACTGGTTGCCTCATCCAGAATCAACACCGTCGGTTTCCGCAATAGAGCTCTGGCTAAAGCAATCCGCTGCCGCTCCCCGCCCGAGAGCCGTACGCCTCTATCTCCAACGACAGTGTCGAGTCCATCGGGAAATGCCGCAACGAAAGTGTCGGCAGCGGC
>JBELAB010000043.1:0-11468 GCA_049509275.1 Syntrophobacteraceae bacterium
ACCGCAGTGACCCCGGAAGAACAGGCTCGGATCGAACGGCTGGTAAATGATGAAATCCGCCTAAACCAACCGCTCAGCGTTCGGGTAATGGAACTGGAGGAAGCCCTTAAGACCGGGGCTATGGCGCTTTTTGAAGAAAAATACGGCGACCGCGTCCGGCTGGTTGAAATTCAGGGCTTCAGTCGTGAGCTTTGCGGCGGTACTCACACGCACTGGACAGGTGAACTCGGGGTTTTTTTAATCATCCAGGAAACCGGCATAGCAGCCGGAGTCCGCAGGATCGAGGCCCTTGCCGGCCGGCACGCACTCGAATACATAAACCGGCACAGGCAAGTCCTGAATCACGCCGCAGAAGCGCTCAAGGCAGCCCCGTGGGAAGTGGCCGAACGCATCGACAAGATACTTGCCCAACAGCGGCAAATGGAAAAAGAACTCGAAGCTTTTAAAGCCTCCGCTGCCGGCAGGCGCTCGGCCGATCTTTTCGATCAGACCGAAGAAATAGCAGGTGTGAAAGTCCTGGTTACTCAAGTCCAGGCTGATAATCCGAAGATTCTTCGGGAGATAAATGATAAATTCAAGGAGAAGTTTACTAAAGGGATAGCCGTTCTAGGAGCTGTCTCGGAGGGAAAGGTCTTCCTGCTGGCCGGGGTTACACAGGAACTGACTGCCAGGTTACACGCCGGAAACCTCATAAAAGAGATCGTCACGGAAGTGGGCGGCTCCGGGGGTGGACGGCCCGATATGGCTCAGGCTGGAGGCAACAGACCCGATAAGCTCGAGGATGCTCTCCATCTTGCCGAAAAACTGATCCGCGACAAACTCGGGTTAACCCACTGATAAGCACCTGAACAGTGATTGTGAATTGGGATTCAGGAATTAATTCCTGAATTCCCTGATCCACAGACATTTCTGTTAATCCTGTTAATCCTGCCTGAAAAGCTTTTCTCTGTGCTCTGCTATGAAAAGAAACCCTTTTCATGGTTTGGGGTGTCCCTCAGGGACATGAAATGCTGTGGTGAGAATTTTTTGTCCGCGCGTATCAGAGCTGGTCCACTCGGCAATAAGAGATAGCCTTTTCCAGTTCGTCCGTGAGTTCCTCACGAAAATCCAGTATGCTATATGTTGCGCCGCATTCACGGCAGCGCAGGTAAGCCCTGCGTCAGGCTTTTACTAATTCAAGCTCTTTGTTGCACTTTTTGCAAAGCAATTTCGGTTCTCCTCAAACGGAATGAATTGATATTCACAGCATGGTATTACATAAGTCTATCATACGAGGGAAAGGGACATGCCTGCCAATCTGCCTCCCCCTTATTTTGAAGCCGAAAAGCGCTACAGGGAAGGGAAAACTGCAGAGGAGAAAATAGAAGCCCTGGAAGAGATGCTTACGATTATGCCCAAGCACAAGGGCACCGATAAGCTCAGGGCCGATCTGCGCAAACGCATAGCAAAGCATAAATCCGATGCCCAGCAGAAGAAAGGTCCGGCAAAAGGGGTCACAGCCTACAGCATCGAAAAGGAGGGGGCAGCCCAGGTCATCATCGTAGGGGTCCCCAATGTTGGAAAATCCTCTATTGTGGCCGCGTTGACAAACGCCAAACCCGAGGTGGCGGACTTTCCCCATACCACTTGGAATCCCACTCCGGGACTGGCCAATTTTGAAAATATTCAATTCCAGCTCATCGATACCCCGGCTGTTCCCACGGAATTCATCGACCCTGGACTGGCGGACCTTCTCAGGCGCACGGACATAATAGTGGTGGTTGTCGATATTCGGGGCGATCCGCTCCAGCAGATGGAAGACGCCATGGCTTTTCTGAACGGCCTTAGAATATATTCGCCCGGAACACCCATTGCGGCGGACTTGAAGAAGGCCCCGTTCATAAAGAAGGTCCTGGTATTGGTAAACAAGGTCGATGATGAATTGGACCAGGAGGATTACCGCGTATTTGTGGAGCTTTGCGAATTGCCGCTGCCCTCGATCCCCATCTCGATCCTGGCCGGATACAATCTGTCGGAGTTTCTCGGCAAAATCTATGAAATGGCGGCTGTTATCCGCGTCTATACCAAATCACCCGGCAAGGAGCCCGATTTAACCTCTCCCTTCGTACTACCTGAAGACAGCACGCTTGAAGAGCTTGCCGCAGAAATCCATAAGGATTTCGTAGCCAGGCTCAAGTTCGCAAAGGTGTGGGGCCCCTCAGTATTCGGCGGGCAAATGGTCCAGCGGGATTATGTGCTGCATGATGGCGATATTGTTGAAATACATATTTAGCCTTACGATTTTTTCAGTCACGATTTACATTTCTTGGGGACCATAGAGGTCCTACCTTTAGTCACCAACTACTAACTATTGACTAAACACTCAAAATGTCTTAACTTATTAGCTATTGAAGTCATCCGTGCAGTGGTGTAATCTCGGAATGGCGGATGAGCGGCGTGTAGCCGGAAGGGCGGTAGCTGCCAGCAGTTCTTAACGCGGCTGCCGCAAAGGAGAATAACATGAAAGCTTATGGTAGCTCTGAAAAGTGCCTGCCTTTTGATTTTTACTTTAAAAAACCCGGTCCGGAGGATGATTTTGAAAGCTTGCTCAAAGGGCAAGTCATAGAGGGCAGGTTTCACAACCCTGATTTGGATCTGGAGCAGATCGACCGTGCCGGTCCCGGCGAAGAGGCCGGTATTGCCGAGTTCTCCGAAGTGGAACCCGAAGAAGAAGCGCCTGTCGAGGCTGAAGTTGTTGCGGTGCCCATAGAAGATTTTGAAGAAGACCACATCACATGTTATCTCAAGGAAGTGTCCAGCTATCCTTTGCTCACCCAGGAGCGCGAAACCGAGCTTGCTCAGATAATCAGGGATGGACAGGACGAACTGGTGCAGATCGTCTGGAAACATGCGCCAAATGACAAGATAATGGCTGAGCTTAACGAAAAGGTCAAAAAGCTCCTGGAGCACGAGAAAACCTTCCCCGGCGTAAGAGATAAGGTACTTAAGGTCGTTATGCGAACGCTGGAGCGAGCCGCCGACGAGCACCCGCAAGATACGCTCTTCTCGACCTCACTGGCCAGGGTTTGTGCAATTATGAGGGCTGTGGACTCGGCCAAGCAGGAGATGGTCAGGGCTAACCTCAGACTGGTCCTTAGCATAGCCAAGCGCTACAGGGGCCGGGGCATGACTTTCGATGACCTGATTCAGGAGGGAAACCTCGGTCTGCTCAAAGCGGTCGGCCGGTTCGACCACACCAAGGGAAACCGGTTCAGCACGTATGCGACATGGTGGGTCCGGCAGAGTATCATTCGCGGAATCTACGACAAAACGAGGACAATCCGACTGCCGGTGCATTTCATCGAGTTGAAGAACCTTTTCTTCAAGGTCTACTACGAGCTGCTGAAGGAACTGGGGCGCGAGCCGATGCCTGCTGAAATTGCGGAACGGTCGAAGCTGCCTGTCGAAAAGGTGCAGATGGTACTGACGCTGGCTGCTCAGCCTATCTCCCTGGAGACTCCCATAGGGGAGGACGAACAGAGGCTGGGAGACTTTATCGAAGACGAGAGGGCGCTCTCCCCGGTCGAAGAGTGCTCGGACAAGGAGTTGGCCGAGGCCACGCGCGCCCTGCTCTCGACCCTGCAGCCTAGAGAGGAAAAAATCCTGCGGCTGAGATTCGGCCTCGATGGCCATCAGGCTGAGACCCTGGAGAAAATAGGCAAAATTTTCAATGTCTCCAAGGAAAGGATCCGACAGATCGAGAAAAAGGCCCTTCGCAAGCTGAAAAACCCGAACAGGCAGGCATGCCTCAAGACGTTTATAGAATGAAAAGGCAAAGAACATTCACCGCAGAGACCTGAATTAACTTAAACTACTGGTTTCATTTGTTTGCTAAATTTCTTTCCTCTGCGTTTCTGCGGTGAATCTTTTTGGTTCACGGCTTGTCCGGATTAGGGTTTGGTCCTTCAATTTCTAAATTCCTCAATTCGAACAATTTGACCTTCCAGGTCATAATCATGCGCGGCGGTGATCCGTACCAGGCAGATTTCCCCCGCTTCCGCATAACCCGTTGTGACCATAACGCCCCCGTCCACCTCCGGCGCCTGGGTGGACAGACGTCCTGCAAGGAGAAGATCGGTTTCGGGGTGCCGGCCTTCGATCAGGACCGGCAGGTTCCGTCCAACCAGGAGCTTAAGTTTTCGCGTGGAAATCTCCCTTTGGACTTCGAGCAGGGCGGCGCGCCTGCTTTCAGCTCTCTTTTTGTCTGGCCTGCCGGGGAGGTGCGCGGCCTTTGTCCCGGCTTCGGGCGAATAGACAAAAACTCCCGCATGGTCGAACTCGACCCGTTTCATGAACGCGAGCAGCGACTTGAACTCCGCTCCGGTCTCACCAGGAAAGCCCACCATGATCGAAGTGCGCAATGAAACCCCCGGGAAAGCGGAGCGGATTTTATCGATGACCCTTTCTGGACTCCCGGGCGGACGTCCCATTGCCTTAAGGATTGCCGGCACGCAATGCTGGATGGGGATGTCCAGGTAAGGCACGACCTTGCGTGAATTTGCCATGGTATAGAGCAGCCGGCCGGTAATGCGGTCGGGATATGAGTAGAGTAGCCGTATCCATGCCAGGCCCGGTGTCTCATCGAGCTTTTCCAAAAGCCTCGGCAGGGCTTCCATGTCGTTTCGGTCAAGCCCGAACGCCGTGGTATCCTGGGCAATCAAGTTGATTTCTTTTATACCGGCAGATGTGAGCCGGACCGCTTCAGCAAGAATGTCCGCTTCCCTCCTGCTCCTGAGCGGCCCCCGCAGATTGGGAATAATGCAAAAGGAGCACGAATTGCCGCACCCCTCGGCAATTTTTACGTATGCCGAATGAAACCCGGTCGATATTGCAAAGCCGGCTTCACTGCCGGGGACGGGCGCCGGCCTTCCGATCCAGAGCCGCCTCGGGTTTCCGGCGAGCTTTGATTCCACAGCGGCTTCCAGCGCGTGGTAATGGGAGGTCCCGACAAAGAGGTCAACTTCGGGGAGTTCTCTCAGGAGCTTTTTCCCATACCTCTGGACCATACATCCGGCGGCGACCAGCATGCTGCATTTTCCGGACACCTTGTGTTGCGCCGCCTCGAGGATCGCTTCTATTGCTTCCTGCACGGCGCTCTCCAAAAACCCGCACGTGTTGACCACGATGAGTTCGGCCTCGGAGAGGACCTGGGTCATCTGCCAGCCCATGTCGAGCAGGTGCTTCGCCATATTCTCGCTGTCAACGAGGTTTTTTGCGCATCCGAGGCTGACCAGAGCGGCGTATTTCATTTATGAAATCCTTATAGAGATTGGCGAAAAATGTATTGTAACAAAAGACGAAAAGCAATTCACCGCAGAGGACTCTGAGAAAGGCGATTACCGCGGATGGACGCAGGTGGACACAGATGATGCCAGGGAAACGACAATTACACATTTCACCACGAAGAAGCGAAGACCACGAAGGCCGCAGGGACCACGGACGACTGAGAGTTTCCTGCAAATACAGGCGAAATACAGGGATGAGATTCAACCGCGGATGGACACATATGGATATGCATAAAACCTTCATTCGGTTTTAAAAGAGCCAGTGAACTGGGAGTGGGGAGCAGGGAAATTCGTCAGTTCCTGAATTCCTAAATTCCTCAATTCCTGAATTCCTCAATCCACAATTCGTATTATTATTATACCATAAAACGAGTTGGTTCGCAAAAGCGGCAACCGGAGAAAAGGCAATGAAAACGAAAATATAAGTGGAGAAAAAAAACCGGGCCGGCCTTAATCCCAAAGAGAGCGGGGGAACTTTTCCCCCGCAGCCCCCAGGGGTTTGGCCGCACGCGCAAACGCGTGAGGCCAAGCGCTCATTTTGCCTGGAAAAAGAGTGCTTCAAGCCATGAAAACAGCCATCCCCGGCGCATTTATGATGAAATTCCAGTATGATCGGTTGGCCTGACCCCATTTTTTAGCTTAGTCACCAGTTCTCGAATGCGGGTGTATGGAATCAGATTATCCATGGTAGCCGTGGTAAATACTTTTCCGTTGAGGCGAAGCAATAGTTGCCGCATATCCTCTCGCCTTTGCCGAAACCCACGGCCATCGATGCAGGCAATTACCTCATAACTCGGCCGGCCGGCCGCAACATGCTCGTTCCGCTGAGTCTCCAGTTCCTTGATCCGAGCCACTTTGTCTCTGGCTGTCCCGTCATCGCTTGTGATCTTGGCCTCGATTACCGCAATCGGGCTTATTTCGTCAGGAATGTAGAAGTCAGGAGCCTGACCAAAGCCCGGAATCCTTTCCGCCCTCCCTGTCTTTCGGTAGGATACTCCGGCATGACGCAGGCGCTCTTCAACGGCGTTTTCCATTACTTCTCCCACCAGTTCAGAAACGGCATCGCGATGGCCGGCAAACGGACGGCCCAGATAGCGCTCGTAAAGTAAGACGGCGTAAGGGACATTTTCTCCGGCAGCATACTTTAGAGAATCAAGACCACTCTGAGTATCAAACTTAGCCAGGCGGTGAATAAATCCTTCCTGGTCTTCCGGGGCTCCTTTCATGATGTAACTGATGGCAACACTGATGAGATGATCGAGTCTTTCCAGCGTCTTCGGGCGAATTGGCAGATTGCGGCCTGATTTCCGGGCATTCTGGACTCTGTTTCGATACCGCGACAGGGCTTTACGAATGTACTCGGGATCTTCTCGGCACTGTCTGTCGAGAGTCCTGGCAGCACCTTGGGTTACGTGGCTATCCAACTCGGAGCGAGCCATTTCCGCCCACTCAGGGGCGGTCATCCCTAAAATCGATCTTATGACGCCAAAAACCCGGCTGTTTTCCTCTAACGCGCTGTTTACCCTGGTTTGCGAGAAATCCTCAAAAGCATTGCTTGTGCGTTTAAGAATTTCATAGGCGTCCAGGAAGTCGGTATATTTGGGGAAATCCTTGCCCTTAGGCATGAGGAGAAATTCGGATACCAAATCGGAGAAAACAGCATCGACCATTTCTTCGAGGTGCTGCTGAAGTTCGTCAGGAGAAAGCTCAAAGGGCCGTTTTACTGCCAATAAATTCTCCCTTTCCCAAGTACGGATTCCGTGGTTGTTTTGACGAAGCGTTCAGCGTCCAGTTCCACTCTTAACTTGGCAATCAGTACCCCGGCGAGTCCCATCCGTTCCTGGGGTGTGGCCCCCGATTCCCACCCATCTCTGAGTAGGTTGATGGCTGTTCGCGCTATATGTCCGGCGAGCAGGCACCGGATATCTCCTTCGGTAACCCGAAGGCCGGCTTTTTCGAGAGCTAAGAGATCGCTTTTTAATCTATGCTGGACAGTCTCTGATTCAGCGCCAACTTTCACTTTCCGGCACACAAAGACGGAATCGAGAACAGATGATTTAGTTCGGGCTATATGGAGCGAAGCGCCCATTTCAGCCGGAACGGGCAATGTGGCGGTGCAATCGAGCCCGGCATCCAAAATAGCCACAACTATCGGAATGTAGGCGTTAGGGTCGTTATGGTGGAAAGTGAAAACAAAAGGTGCTCCCGGCTTCAATGCCTCGGCATAATGACAGAATATCTTCGACAAACCCCTGGTGAAGTGCTCCAGGCCGCGCCCCATGACCTCGTTGCCGGTCAGTTCTTGAAAGGTCTTGGTCGATGACGCTTTGAAAGCATCGATTTCATTTCCAAGTACCAGACGTAGCCATACGTAGCAAAAATCCATGAGTTCCGCGTACTGGACATTGTCAAAATATGGCGGATCGGTAAAAACCCCGTCGAGCGAATCAGGCTCAAGCGGGACTCGTTCCGCAGATCGTGAGTTTATCCAAGCTTCGCGGGCCTTGGCTTTGGGAAGGCGTTTCACCTGTTCGGCCTTGATGCTCTCTCCAAGTATGGGGATCAATTCTTTCCGGTGCCCTTTCTGCCTTGTCTCAAAGGGCTGCTGGCAATAATCCTTGGCCCTGCGGTACTTTTCAATGAAGTGGCGGAAAGCTCCCGCCCCGACTTTGGGAATGCCCGGCAAATTGTTCTCACACTGGACTAATCCCACCGGAAAGCCGTGGACACTGAAAATATCCTGGCATTTCAGGGCATATGTATCGTAGCGCGCGAGCATATTTTGATAGCGGAGGAAATCGGAGAACACGGTGAGCAGCGAGTGTCTTACCGGGGTCTCTTCAACTGCGGAGATTCTCTTAAGCAGCAAGCCGAGTCCCAAGAGCTGACGTTCATTGAACATCTCCCTGAATAGTCTATAACCCCACCGGTGGAGGCGTTTGGTTTCATCTCCCAACGGAATGGGAGCCGATGGGATTAAAAACTCATATTGCCTCTCTTCCAATGTTCGTTTCGCTTCCAGGGATCTCTGAAGATCCTCTTTATCCGGAGTTTTAAAAAAACGTCCCTGATGATTCGGCTTACAGGCCGAGCAATGGTATTCAATGGCCCACATACGGTGCTTGGGCGGGCCGCAGGGGTTTTTCTCCGGATAGGAAAAAACATTGGAGCAGACAGAACATCTTATCTTGTTTCTTTTTGCCGGACCGTCGATAAAAACAGCCTCGCCACAGGCATAGCATGCTCCAGGATGACTTTTGGTTGGCTGATCTTTGAATTCATTGAGTTCGCCACATTTGTGGCAAACCACGACGTGGTGGGGATGCCGTTCGGCTTCAGCCAGCAAATAGCCGGGGAAAAGATCGTTTTCGTCTCCGCATTCCGGACAGGTTTGGGTTTTCACCCAAATGAAGTATTTGACGTCTGCAAATCCGCCACAGACTTTGCACGTGGTGACATATAAAGAGCCGATTTCCCGCTCTAAATCGCCGATTACCGCTTCGGCATGCTGTCCGAAAGCATCCAGATCCAGGGGTGCTAACGACTGCCGAACGATCCAGAACGCCATCGGGTTGATGTCGGCGCCAACGACGCTGAAACCCAAACGGTTGGCTTCAAGAATCGGGGTTCCCCCTCCCATGAAGGGATCTGCTATAACCCCGTTGAACTGGTGGGCTCGCCAGTAATCTTCCTGCAAAGAATTCTCACCGTTAAATTCCGCCAATAGAAGATTACGGAATACTGAACCGGGGCGGCGCGCAAACCATTTATGAATTCCGATGATTGGCCGATAGTTCTGTTGTATCTGCTTTTCTTTTTGCGCCAGGGACGCTGTAAATTCTATGTCGAAACGAGACTCAAGAGAGCCATAGGCCAGCCCTCGTTCAGGCGGGGAACCATTTCTGTGCCATGGATAAACGATAATAGCTTGCCGCATCTTTGCCCCTGGAAGTTATCTCAAAAACGCCCGCCGAATGTTTCTCCGAGACCTTGGGTCAGTCAGAGCAGACATTAAAATAGCATAGAATCCGTGGGAAAGTGAGTCAAACGGATATTTTCTACTGCACTCGCGTTACCTGCCCTCAATAGAGCGGCCAAGGCTCTCAGATAACCTTCCGGCGAGAAAGTCCAGTCGAAAACCGCAGATGTAATTGATTGATTCCCAAAAAACGTGAAACCCGTCTTCGGAGGACTTTTTTTACTCATCGGTCCAGTCCAGCCTTAAGCCCAAACATAGCCGGGGAAAACAAACAGAGCCGGGAAGACAAAAAGCGCGGGGAGCCGTGCTCCCCGCACCCCCCAAGGTGTTGGCCTCACGCGCCTGCGCGTGTGGGCGAAATCCTGGCGGGTGGGGGGGAAGCTTTCCCCCACTCAGTTTGGGGTTATTCAGCGCGGTTTGCGATTTTTTCGAGCGCTTCATCGATCTGGGCGAGTATGGATATGACAAGCTCCTTATCATACATAGCGCGCTTCTTTCTCTATGCGTTCCTTGAGGAAAGGGTTCATCTTTTCGCGCACCCGGATGATATCGACATGTTTATGAGTTCGTCTTTCAATAGCTTCCTTGACGTGCACCAGCGTGAACGGATTGGGAGTCTTCGTCTTGACGAGGATATCCACGTCGCTTTCCTCCCCGGCCTCGTCCCGTGCAGTCGAGCCGAATATCCCGATCTCGAGGATGCCGTATTCTTCCCCGTGATCTCGCACGAATTCGCGCAAGATGGCGAGAATGTCGTCTCTTTTCATGATCGACCCCCTTAAGTTGATGAGGATAATGCAAACGCCCCCCCTAGCTGTCTCCTTCAACCAAAGAGCGATTCCATCTGAATTATCATAGCATGGAGGCCAAATCTAAATAAAGGTGCTTTCGTGATAAGCGGAGAGCGCAGAGAAAAACGATTACCCCGGATGGAAAGTTTGGTGTGGAGATTGGCGCTGCGCCGAGCGCTCGTCCACACGCGCCTGCGCGTGTGGGCCAAAACCCCGGAGGTGCGGGGGAAAAGTTCCCCCGCTCTGTTTGGGGTTAGCTGTCAAAGCTCCAAGTGTTTCAGGCACATATAATGGTGCGGTCACTCGCGTATTCTGATCCTGTGTGCTTCCACCAGGAACAGCTTTCCTTTGTAATGATTTATCTCCGGATGAGATGAGAGGTAGATGTTCAGCCTGTCGACAATCTCCAGGATGGCTTGCGGATGGTTCCTCACCTGGAGGGCGATGATGCCGTTGTAGCCACGCGGCGGATACGTCACGATGTCGACAAAGTCGCCGTTCAAGGAAATCAGAATGGCATCCAACTCGCGAGCTTTCGAAATCACGGCTGGGTCGGAGGAATCCTGAGGAATATGCTCTTTGAGTCGCAAGACTTCGTGACCGGCATCACGCAATGATTGAATCACGGAGGCAGGAACACAGTGGTCTGCAAAAAATTTCAATCCCATCAGACTGCCACCTCGAATTCTGCCAACTCACGGGCGTAATCGAGGCACGCCATGATGTGTTCGCTCGTAATATCAGGGAATTCCCTGATGATCTCCTCATGGGAAGCACCCGCCGCCAGGTAACCCAGCACGAGACTCACCGGAATCCTCGTTCCTTTAAGGCGCGGCTTCCCTCTGAGTACGTTGGAAGTGCTCACGATATGATGTTTCCAGTTCACGTTCATCTTGTCCTCCTTCCATCCTCAAGCTGTGGATATAATATCAAAGCCACATGATTTTCACCAGAGATTCCACTCGCTTGAATTCCGGGTGCCCAGTGATGAGCGCTGCGGCAGAGTCACGCCGCTAGCGCCGAGCGCTTGGCCACGCGCGCGTAGCGCGCGTGGCCAAAATCCCCGGGGTGCGGGGGAAAAGTTCCCCCGCGCAGTTTGGAGTTGTTCGGTGCTCGCCTTCGCGCTTCCCGCCTCAAGCTTCCCGCTTCTCACTCACGGACGCACGCCGATAAAACTGAAATCCTGAAAAGATATGACGGTAAAGTGGTCTATTCCCGCGAAAACAAGGAGGTCGAAGAGCACTATCAAGACGGCCACGGCCGTATATACGTAGAGTGCGGGGAGTGGAGGATATTTCTCCCTGATTTTGGAGATCAGAAGAAAAAAGCCGGCAGTCATTGCATAGCATTCGAGGGCAAAGGGCGGAAACCCCA
>JBELAB010000430.1:0-2761 GCA_049509275.1 Syntrophobacteraceae bacterium
ACGGCTTTCGCCGGGGTGACGATTCCTTGCAACATGTCATAACTTTGTTGACAACGTACTAGATGCTTGCCCGGTAAGTCTTCTGGACCGTGAATGACATGTTTTGGTTGACTGATCTTTTCAGGAACCGGGTGTAAGTTTCAGAATAAGGTTACAAAAGTGGATCTCGGCAAAGGAAAACGAGTGCACGATGAAAGCTCGGCGGAGAATGCGTTGCACCTCTCCTTGGGGTGAGAACTGAACGCCGGTGAACAGAAATTCTTTTCTTCTGAAGGCGATGAGAGGGACACCCGTATGGACCCAAGGGATGCGCTCAGAGAAGAGCATGGCGAGATTATGAAGATGCTCGCGACTCTCCGGAGGTTTATAGCGAAAGTTGCGGATTTCAAGAAGGGCGAGACAAAAGACCTCAAAACGCTCATCGAATTTTTTGAGATTTATGTGGACCGGTGCCACCACGGAAAAGAAGAGCAAGTACTGTTCCCGGCGCTGTCCCGCGCTCGAACTGCCGGAATTGATTCTCTCATCAACTCGCTCATGGAAGACCACCGTGAGGCCCGCACGATCATGGAACAGATAGAATCCAATGCAGTGACTCTTCACTCTTGCTCTGAGGCTGACTGCTATGAATTCAGCCAAAGAGCTGATCGGTACGTGGATCTCGTTAGAAAGCACATCCGCAAAGAAAACTCGGAGTTGCTTCCATTGATTGAAGAAAGGCTTTCTGAAACTGAAAGGTTGCAGATAGCCGGACAGTTCCATGATGTGGAGAAGGCGACTCTGGGTTCAAGCGGGCTCGAAGTATTTCTGGCAAGCGTCCGAAGACTTTCATCAGTGTTCGTCCGTGATTCGGCCTAAAGCTTTTCTAAGCAGTTCCTCATGTCCCTCCGGGACACCCCAAACCATGAAAAGACCCGTAGCATAGGTGGAGCGAGGCGCCACCCATCAGGTCTTTTCGAAGCAGACGGCCGGCCAATCGGCGGGGACCGGAGCTTCAAGGCAAAGATGTTCCCCTGAGACGGGATGTTTCAACATAAGCCGCCATGCGTGCAGGTATAGACGCTTGTCCGGTTTTGCGCCGTAGGCCCGGTCGCCCGCTGCCGGATGGCCGGCTTCGGCCAGGTGAATTCTTATCTGGTGGGTCCTGCCCGTGAGGGGGCTGGCCATTACGAGCGCGCGGCCCGCTTCCCGGCGCAATACACGGAAAAGGGTTTCGGCTTTCCTGCCTTCGCCTTTGCTTACCGCCGTGTATTTGCCGCCGATTTTTCCAATTTCCGAATCAGATGTCCACGAATCATTTTTCGGGGCGCCCTCGACCCATGCGAGATATTCCTTTTTTACGCGCCTTTGCTGGAAAGCCCTGCCCAGGGGCTCATTCACCCTCTTTTCGAGCGCAAACAGCAAAACGCCGCTCGTTTCCCTGTCGAGCCTGTTGTGGATAGCCGCGTAGCTGTCCGTGGTCTGCTCCCCTGCGAGATGGCGCAACAAGGCCGCGAAAACATTGTTGTAGGCGTCGTATGGGGTCTGCTGGCTTGGAATACCGGCTTCCTTGTCATATACGACAATAAAGCGGTCGCGCAAGATTACGCGGGCCGGATCGATTTCGTAGAACCTGCGGATTCCGTAAGCAGGAATGGCAGCAGAAATCTCCTCTCCCCCGGAGAGTATCATCGAAGGATTGCGCTCTATCCGGCCCCGGACATAAACCGATCCGAAGTCGATCAGGCCGGCCGCCTCTCCTCTTGGGACCCTGAGGTAATCGGACAAAGCCTCGCCCAGGCTCAGACCCTTGTGCTGTGCACGAGTCCGCCACCTGAAAGAGGAAACCGGCCCGTAAGAAAAACCCGGGCTTCGGTCATCTTCAGTCATCATCGCCGCCCGCACCCAAATCGCCAATGCCGGGGCCCCCGCCCTCCGCGCCTTCCTTTTCCGCCATTGCCTCATCCATCATGGCGTCCACGTCGAAGTCCTCCCCCAGGTCGTCTCCCATCTCCTTGCTCATGGACTTCATCCATTTCGCCATGCTCTTGGGATCGTTTTCATCAAGGCCTGAAAAGCGGGATGGATCGGCCAGGCGCTCCATTCTGGTCTCTTCGGACAGCCGGACCCTGACTCGAGATGGGACCCGCTCAACCTCGAGGCTGCCGCAGTGGCTGCACTCGGCCTGGACGTCCTCGGACACCCGAAAGGTTATTTTCTCGAATTTTCGTTGGCATTTCCTGCAGCGGTATTCGTAGATCGGCATTTAAAACAGACCCCCTCAATCAGATGATTACATATTTTTTGATCGTGTGGACTACTTCGTCAGGATCATCCAGAATCGTAATCAAATCGAGATCATCCAGCGAAATGTATTTGCTGCTAAGAAGGGTGTTGCGAATCCATTCCAGGAGGCCCGTCCAGTATTGAGTTCCAACCATGATCACTGGAAAAGGCTTTATACGATGGGTTTGGATTAGAGTAAGCGCCTCGAAGATTTCATCCAGTGTCCCGAAGCCGCCCGGCATCCCGATATAGGCCTGGGCGTATTTGACAAACATCACCTTGCGGACGAAAAAGTACTGGAAACTGAGACTTAGCGTGGAATAAGGGTTCGGGCGCTGCTCGAACGGAAGTTCGATATTGAGCCCAACCGATTTAGCGCCCCCTTCCTTTGCGCCCTTGTTGCCTGCCTCCATCACCCCGGGTCCGCCGCCCGTGATAACATTGTATCCGTTCAGGGAGAGTTTTTTGGCGATCTCGTATGCTTTTTCATAAGTCT
>JBELAB010000431.1:0-4731 GCA_049509275.1 Syntrophobacteraceae bacterium
GCTGATCATCGTCTTTGGATAGAGGTCCAGCATGGCGTCCATCTCGACCCGGATGTCGGCCAACTCTTGCTCTGTCCAGGAAAAGCCCGAAACTCCTTCGTCATTTGAGAGCAACTGTACATGCACCTTCAGACCGGCCTCCTGAATCTTGCGGATGATGCGTTTGGTTTTGCCAATCTGCTTGGGAGTAATGGTGTAGAGGTAATAGGTGTAGGGATCGCCAGCGTAGTTCTTGCTCGAAATAGAAAAGGTGTCTTTCCCCCGTAGGACTTTTTCGTCCGCTTCGTCGCCCCATAAGGAGATGCCGACCATCATATCCGGGAAGCGGTCGCGCGGCACCCGGATCAACCCGTTTGTGGCACAAAACGTGGGGAGGCGCTTATAGAAAGCCTCCATGCGATCAAAGCACAGAGTGGGCTCACCGCCTATAAGAATAGCCAAGTTAATCCCGCGGGCAATTTCCCGATCGACGAAGGCTTCCCATTTGTGAATGTCCATTTCCTCGGGAGCGGCCTTGTGCTCGTTCGAAGAGAAGAAAAAGCATCCTTTGCACCGCAAGTTGCAGCGGTTGGTCACATCATAGATGGAACTTCGGATATTCAGCTTGGAGATCTTCTTATAGCGTTCATACCAATATTCATCCAACATGGAACTGACGGTCTTCACCTGGTACTCCTCGCCTTTCGATTTAAACCCGTTATCTAAAGAATTTCTTGACTTCCATTTTCAGCAGATTTTTTCTCTCTAAAGATCAAAGCCGGGCGGCGCCACAGGCGCCTGGCAAAGATTGATCCCCTTTGCGTAATCCATAACCCACACGGCCAGATAGGTGTCAATATAATCCAACCAAGAGTTGAAGCTATCCGGGTTGCAGGCGTGGCGAAACAGGCGCGCTGTGACCACTGCACTGCCGGCCGCATAGTGGCGGCAATCCGGGCAATCGGTGTCGGGGACGCAACAGGCTGCCTCTCGGTTCCAATTCAGATCGGTGCGGTACTGGCGGAACGAGCGTCCCAGTCCGATGTCTGTCGAAGGGTTGCAGCGGGGATAGGAGCAGCCGAACAGATCATCCAATCCCAGTCGATGGGTATGGGCCACAGCATTATAAGGAGAATAAAGAACGTTTTCCGGGTAGCGCGCCAGCAAGTCGAGCATGGCCCGACGGGTTTGTTCAAGCGATTGAGGCGTATGCCGCAGAGTGCCCGTATAACCCACCGGCGCGGAGAACATGTTGAATGTGAGTCTGCATCCCTGGCGGGCCAGTATTTCGGCCACCTTTTCGGCCTCGATGATATTGTGCGATGTGAAGGTGTAAACAAAAACCGCTCGCGGATCGCCACGGTAATTTTCGATCTGCCGGGCGAGCATATGCTTGGCTTTGCGAATGCGCAGACTGGTGCTGTCGTTACCCCACACGGAAATGTGGATCCTATAGCCAACGCTCTCGGAGATGCGCCGGATCCCGTTGGTGGCGATGGTGCCCAGAGGCATTTCATCAAAGCACACAGCCAGCAAATCAGGTACCTGAGAGGGCTCGGCGCCGGCAAGCACCACGTAAGTGATACCCCGCTCCCGCTCGGCCTGCATCAGCACTCGCCAGGCTGCAGGATCGAGAACCTCCGCGGTATGCTGTTTGTCCCCTTCGAAGTAGTAACACCCCTCACAACGGATGTTGCAACGGTGGGTCATATCGTAGGTGGATTCGCGAAGGAAGAAATAACGACGCACCCGCTCCCATCGCTCACGCACAACCAGGTCCGCGATCAGGTCGGCGAATTTCCATTCTTTAGCATTGGAGTCTTGACTTGTAGCGGGTGAAGTCAAGTGCTTGTTCAAGAATCTGCTCCCTGAGCCACAAAGGGCTCATTTTCCCCACTCTCCTTGTAATCAAAACAAACCGTCAGGGGTATACCTACGCCCTCATCTCTACGTTCCGCCCCCGGCGGATAGTCTATTTTGAATATATTGAGAAATCAGGCGAAGAGTTACCAGTTTGGGATAGTCGTCTTCATCAATGCGCACCGAGTATCGATCTCTCAAAATCAGCGCCACAGTGGCCAGATCCATGCTATCGATACCCACCTCGTCCACCAGGTCGATGTCGGGATCGAAGGTCTCCGGGGTCACATCTTCCAGCTTGAGCTGATCGATAGTAATTTTAGCGATATTCAGACAGTCCATCGTTACCGACGTTTGGAGTTGCCCGTTCGCAACGGTCATGTTGCCGGTGCACACGACCTCGTCGCCTCGAGTGATGCGGAAGGCATATCGACCGCCCCCCGGGCGCACCTCGGCCACTACGTTCAGACGGTCGTCCGGGGCGATCCTTTGTTTGAAGCGGACCCGACTCAACTCGACAACTCGCACTGGACCACCCAGAGCGTGGCGGACGAGCTCGTATACCATATGGAGCTGTGCTATCCCCGGCAGAACTGGCCAGCCGGGGAAATGGCCGTTAAACCAAGAGGAATCGGCAGGTACATGCACTTGGGTCTGAAGGCTTCCATCCTTGCTAAGCTTCTGGGCGCTCATGTTCGTGTAAAACAAATCGGCTTTTCCTTGTAAATTGGACGAATCTATTACGAAAAGAGGGCCGTGCATATTTCAATTACTTCGACTTTAATTTATCATTTTGATCCCTCATCCAGAATAACGCTTTGGTGACCGAGGAAAACCAGCGTCCAACCGGGATGAGACGCTTTAATCTATCTGTCTGCCAGCTTTGAGGCCAAAAAACCACCTGATTAGCAAGTCGTGTAAACAATCCACAGACTGCATCCCCAACCTGTGCACGCCAAATAAAATTACTTGATCTATTCAGGGAATAAGAAAATGTTATGTTACAAATAGTTTACATGATATGTATTGTCAAGGCGGAATTCAGAGTGTTGCATTTAAATGGATCATCAGGGAGAACTCGACTCCTTGGGCCAGTAAACCCTTAAAGGAAGCCGTTTTCTGCTTCTGCGAAACTACAATTCTCTAGAACCTGAGCGCAAGGCCAGGCTCGATGCCCTGCTCCAGGTCAACCGCCCTCTTTTTGAGATTCATTCCATGAAAGAACAGCTGAGACTCTTCTGGGAATTGGACAACCGCAAAGAGGCGGAGCAATTTCTCACAGTCTGGTGCCGAGATGCGATGAACTCAGGGATTAAAGCCCTCAAGAGAGTTGGAAAGACCCTTGTGGCCTATCGCACCGGTCTTCTCAACTTCTTCGATCACCGCATCACCAGCGGCGCTGTCGAGGGCCTGATCAGATCAACAAAATCAAGACCCTCAGAAGGCAGGCCTACGGCTTCCGGGATCAGGAGTATTTCAAGCTGCGACTCTATCACCTTCATACGCAGCAATATTCTTTAACTGGAGGTACTCGTTAGCCGGATGAACCATAAATCACAGCTTGCCTTGGCGGATTCGGCTGAGGTATAAAAGACCCCCTTAATACACCTTTTCGCTGGGCCGCAGGTCGCCGTCCGCATTTTCGGGATGATTTAGATGAGCGTCAGTTTTGAGATGCATATGAAGGTTGCCTTCCATGACCTGGATCCGTTGCAGGTGGTATGGCACGGTAATTATTTGAAATTTTTCGATATAACCCGTTTTGGGCTATTCGCCGCCCGAGGCATTGATTTATATACTTACATGCTAGAGAAACATATCGTATTCCCTGTCACGCGCACATCGCTCAAACATATTTCTCCGCTGCGGGCCTTCGATGAATTCATCTGCCGGGCCACGGTGACTGAGGCGTATTACAAGATCGGGATGGCCTTTGAAATCCGCAAGACGGATAGCGGTGTTCTCTGCACCCGCGGCACCAGCGAACAATTGGCCGTGAGCTATCCTGCTATGGAGATGGAGTTAGCCATTCCGGAGGACATCAGGGAGTCTTTGCAATGAGTCTAATCATGGACCATGCTTACAGCAATGCCTTCATCTTCGGCTATGAACGTATGGCGGCATGGTCAGATTTGTTAGACCAAATTAATGTTTTCCCTGTACCCGACGCCGACACGGGGCGTAATCTGAAGATCAGCCTTGCGGCTCTGCGCCAACTCGGTGAGCGCCCGGAGGGCGTGAGTCACCAAATTCTCAGGGCTGCCAATGGCAACTCCGGAAATATAGCCGCCGCCTTTATACATGAACTCCTCAAAATCAATGGGGCCGCAGCGCTTGCCGATGCCATTCAACAAGGGGTACGAATGGCGAACAAAGCGGTGGCCGAACCAAAGCCCGGTACCATGCTCACCCTGTTTGAGGTCCTGGCCCAGGCTGTTCCGTCATTTGAAAAGCCCCTCCCCGAGTTGGACCTGGAAACCATTATCGGCCTGCTGGAAAAGTGCGTGGGCGATACCAGCGACACGTTGCCTGAACTGCGGCAGGCTGGCGTCGTGGATGCTGGTGCCCTTGGCATGTTCATATTTCTGGAAAGTTTTCTGGATTGCCTTATGGGGCGCATGAATCATAGCCGACCAGTTACCGATAGATTTAAAGGCAAGCTGAAGATCGCCAACGGTTGGCAGCCCCAGGGCAGGCAGGAACAATATTGCGTCAGTGCTGTGATCAGACCGGAGCGGGCGGAAGGACAACGCATTCTGGCAGACTGCGGCGAGAGTCTGGTGGTCAACGAGGCACCAGGTATACTGAAGGTGCATTCACACACCGATGATTGCGAGGCTATACATTCCGAATTGAGAAAGGTCGGCCAGGTGTTGGAATGGTCCGAAGAAA
>JBELAB010000432.1:0-2722 GCA_049509275.1 Syntrophobacteraceae bacterium
TTGTAGTTACTGTTCACTCCCGGCTTGTCCGCAGAATCGCTGGTTACAGTGCCATCGTCATTCCGGCAGTGTTTCTGAGCCGGAATCCAGCAGATTTCCGGAAGTTGGTATACAGCCGTAACAACCAGTGCCTCAAATTGGCAACGGATACCTTTAAAGGCCCTGACAAGATGCAAGGGCCTGGATTCGGGCCTGAACCCTCGCTACGTTCGGGTTCGCGTTAACACTTTCAGCCGGAGTTAAACGCTGGACCCTCACTTCCCTCAGGTCCGGGCTTGACATCTCTAACTTGGTTAGATGCTTCGAGTCCGGGTGCGATTTTTTGTGAGCGCCCAGTTCGCGTCCGATCATTTTGTGAGGACGCACTGCCGGAATGACGACCTGATTCCCGGAAATGTCAAACTCTGCGAGTCCGCCGGCAGAGCTCGAGGTTTACCCTGTTAATTAGGATAATAAAGGGAACGAGCATCTCAGATGGGACAAGACGAACCTCGCGGAGCGTGGGATTCTTCCATGTTGCGTCGGCTTTTTCCCTTGCTCGCGGAGCGTGGAGTTTGCGCCTGAGGCCAGCCGGCGGGCGGGAAACAAGGCTGTCAACCGCGGGGAAGCAGGTGTATCTGAAATTGCAAAAACCAGTCTCATTGACCTTTCACTTGCATCTTCAATTGCGAAACTGTATGGTTTTACCGGCTTTAGGGTTGTTCCAGAAGTTTTTTCAGGCAGAAACGACCCGAAAGTGTGGTTCGGATACATAGCACACAACTTGATGCATTATTCCGGATTCAAAACAAGCCGGGGAGAAATCTCGCCGTCTTTGCAGCATAGTCAGCATACTCCGGGAAGACAGTGGTCAGCAGCTTTTCTTCCTGGATAGACCTGTAGATCTGGCAGCCGACCATCAACAAGAAAACAAAAATTCTAAGAGTGGAGACACCCGGCAGGATCAAACCGATCAAACTTATAATTTCTCCAAGATAGATGGGGTGCCGCACAAGCCGATACGGCCCGCGCACGACCAGCTTGCGGACCTGGGGGATGAGGCTGAAATTTTTCCCCAGCGTGCCGACCGCCGCCATGGTAAATGCCATGCCGGACAGCATGATGAGAATCGAAGTCACCAGGATAGTCAGACTGGGAAAATGGCCCGTGCGGGCCGGGTTCCCGAGAACGGGGATGAGAAAGGGAAGAAAAGTTGCCATCACGGCGATCAGCCTGGCGGGAAAAGACCGGGTGGTCGCGCTAGCCTTGTCCCTCATCCAGTAAAGCGCAACGATCAGAACGTAGAAAGCCGCTGCCAGCAGAAGGTGGGCCATTACGAGACACTTCACGGGGTGAAAGGGAAAAAAGGCATTCAGGTGTTTTTGTACGGCCAGAATGTTGATGACCATAAAATAGGCGAAAATCGCAACAGCCGCCAGTCTGCCCAGGTCGATGCGTGATGATTTATCGGATGTCCTCATTCGATATGTAACCTTAAAAAACAACCCAGGACAGACTATAAAGGAGCTTCGATCAATTTCATCTTTACCATAAAGATCCCTGTCCTGCAAGGAATGCAAATGGGCCCCGCTTGCCTGCGCTAAATGACATTATTGAATTTGAACAGGTAGGTGACAATGGATCAAAGCTGTTGTTAAAAAGGTGGTACGAAGACTTTCGGTTTAGCCCGGGCCTCTTTCTGATTTCACCTCACCTCTTTGGCGGGAAGAAACCGAGCTGGGCGGACTTTATCTCCATTGACATATGCCACGAAGTGTGCTTTTGCACAAAAGGAGACCGGCATGAAAAGAATTATCCTGATCCTTACCATAACCCTGGTTTCCATGACGGCATTACCCGTGCTGGCCGAGCAAGCTCTGCCGGTCGGCCCAACCGTGACAGGACGCTCTACTGCTGAACCCCCGGGAGAATTTATTCTCTTCGACGCGTTCATTCTTAGACCGCTGGGACTGGCCTCAATGGCGGTCGGGGCTGGAGCCGCCGCCGTTGCCTATCCATGGTCCAGATCTTCAAACTCCGAAGATAGAGTGCAAAGGGAGCTATTGCAGAAGCCGTATTGGTACACATTCAGCCGGCCGCTCGGGGACATTGATTTCTGAGCTCCCACTTGACCCATATGCTGGATAAAAGAATCGCACTGACGGGCGGCATTGCCACCGGGAAAACAACCGTGGCAAATAGATTCAGGGAACTCGGCGCAATAATCCTGGATGCCGACGAATACTCGCGGCAAGCCGTAGAGCCGGGGACGCCCTCCCATACCGCCCTGCGGGATCGCATTGGACCGTCGTTTTTTAATCCGGACGGGACCCTCAGAAGACGAGAGCTGCGCCGGGGAATAATTCGAGAACCGGCCCTGCGTAAAACAATTAACGCTATACTTCATCCATACATACTGAGGGCGATGGGGGCTGACAGGGAAAGACAAAAAAAACTTCATCCCCGGGCAGTGATCGTATTCGATATTCCTCTGCTGTTCGAGGGAGGATTTGACAAAGATTTCAATATCATAATCCTGGCTTACTCCACTCCTGAGGTCCAGGTCCAAAGACTCATACAAAGGGACAAATTGTCCCCCTCCGAGGCCGTGCGCACCCTGTCCATGCAGTTTCCAATCGATTCCAAAAGGGCTCACTCCGATTACATAATTGAAAACAGCGGAGAGATCGAACGTACTTTGCGCCAAGTGGATGAGGTCTGGGACACAATCTTGAAAACCCTG
>JBELAB010000433.1:0-2722 GCA_049509275.1 Syntrophobacteraceae bacterium
AGCACGAGCGGATTGGAATACAGCCGTTCGCCCTGAGGGCTGTCCCGAGGCAATAAAGGGTGCCGAAGGGGGGAGCGGAACTGGAATATGAGTAACCCAAGGAACATTCTATTCATTCTGAATTCTCTTGCCTTCGGTGGTGCAGAAAAGTTGGCAGTGACGCTGCTCAATGAGTTGGACACATCCAATCTCTCGCTCTCCTTACTTTATTTACGCAAGAAAGAAGCTATTCTTGACGAACTGAACCAAAGCAGGTTGAAGTCCGTTTCCTGCTATGGCGGAACAAACAGCCTGGAATTTCGACTCCCTTTCTATCTCGCTCGCCACATCGAAAGGGAAAAGATAGATACGGTGGTCTGCGTCAACCAGCGTCCGATGCTTTACGCCTTTCTTGCGCGCCGGCTTACTCGGTACAAATTTCGAATAATCCAGGCGATCCACGTGACCACCCTTGTCACCATGTTCCAACGGCTCAAGAATTTCCTGTTATACAGGCCACTGTTCAATCATTGCGATCTGGTGATTTTTGTCAGCGAGGGGCAACGGAGGTATTGGCTTTCAGGCGGCTTCATGAACGCCGATAAGACGAAATGCATTTACAACGGTATTGATGTCGATCATTACAAAGACGACTATTCTCGCGAGGAAAGGCTCGAATTTCGCCGCAGGCTCGGATTCACTGAAAGTGCCTATGTTGTTGGAATCTGCGCCCGGTTACACTCGGGGAAAAAACACACTGAGTTGATCGCGGCCCTGGAGACGATCAGGAGAGCGGGGATCGACGCCAAAATCCTTATAGTGGGAGATGGGCCTGAGAGGGCAAATCTTGAGTCATTGATAAAATCGAAGGGGTTGGAGCAACACGTCGTTATCACCGGGTTTCAGAAAGACATCCGACCGTTTATGTCAGTCTCCGATTGCATCGCCCTCACATCTCAAGCGGAAGCTTTTCCCCTTTCAATAATTGAAGGGATGGCCATGGGCAAGCCGGTTATCTCTTCCGAAGTGGGAGGCACCCCCGAGCAGATCGAGCATGGAGTGACCGGTTTTTTGTATAAATCCGGAGATATCGAGAACTTGGCCAAATACCTGAAGGTTTTATCCGATCCGGCTCTCAGAACCAAGATGGGGGAAAGGGCAAGACAGGCGGCGTGCGACAGGTTCTCCCTTGTCAGGATGATCGGGGAATACACACGTATTCTTTCTGAAACAGTCATCATGGATACCGGGCATCCACGATGAAGGATTGCCTACATATCTGCGCCCGATAGCCGAATCGGATCGCCGGCGGCGATGCGGGCCTGAGCCGTTGCGAGATGAGGGGCCAGCAACCGGCCGAGGGCTTCGCGCTTCTCGGCTCTCAGTTCGGGGCGTCCAGCATGGCGCACCTCGTGGACCCACGCGCCAAACCACTGCAGAGGCCCGTCCTTTATGTCCAGCCCCGGTCTGAAAGGCTCCTCCCAAGACCGAGGCTCGCGCAGCATGGTGCGGTCAACGTGTCGATAAAGCACCTCCCAATTACCGCCTCCGGTATCCAATCCCGCAAACCAATCCTGGCCGAAATCCAGCGGCTTGTGCCTGACATTGTCGAATTTGAACATGCAAAATCCTGCCCACAGGAACCAGCGGGGGCCGAAGCTGCGGACAAATCCATAGAAATCCTGTGTGGACAGCGCCGAGAAGGGATCGTCAGGGGCCGTCGGGAACAGGTCGTGGTCGAGAAAGCCGAATGCCTCCGGTTCGCCTGGAAGGATGATCTTTCGCCATAGCCAATTCATGGAAATCCCGTGCGACCTGCTGCCGCTGCCCCACGGATTAGCCGGAAGCCGCACATATGGAGACCCATGCCGTTCGGCAATCGCTTCAATGGCCTCGGCCGAATCATCCGGCGAATTGTCGGCAATCAGGTAAACCGGTTGAGATACATAGGTGCGCATCAGTTGCGCCTGCCACTCGATAAGCTGCGGATCTGAGAAGGCGATGGTCACCAGCACCTTCTTGCCACGGATACAGGCCGCCAGAGCTCCTACGTCGCCTTTGCGCGCCCGCCGGTGCATATGGATGGAATTGACAAGCCGGTAACGGAGCGTCTTATAGTTTTGGGTTAGCGGCCGCAGATGCCGCCAATCTAAAAGAGTGTATTCGGCCAGGCGCTTTGGCATGTGATGCCCTCATGGATATGCTGAGCACATCGGCCCAATTTTGCGCGCCGACGCGTAGAATATGATCAGGTCATTAAGAAATCGCTTTTTGAAGGTGTCGGGATAACACCTGTCCATGGTACGGTCAAGAACTTTCATGTCAAGAACTTGCATGTGCTGATTTCCCGTCGGCAGAGGGGCCAAAAGCACCGGTAGGAGAAAGTAAGAAAAAGTAAGTTATACGGTTGAAAGTTAACAATTAAATTAACTTATACCCTTCCGCTGATTTTCACCATATTTCCTCACCTGACAATCCGGGCACTCATTGAGCAGTGCTCCAGGGAGCTTTGCATGGAGGCATTCACTCCATCCCTTGCTCCATCCTTGCCTCCTAACAGACTGTGAAAAAGCAATTTCTTATCACCAGCTCACCTCACTCGTGGGGGATCGAGTTAACCTTGTATTTGTGCTCTGCCGCGTATATTATGGCTGGCGCCTATGCAGGGCGTTACGATGCTCATATCGGAATCGATGTTTTCTGCAGCCGATGGAAGCCACGCACCCAGGCTCTCTAAGATCTG
>JBELAB010000434.1:0-2719 GCA_049509275.1 Syntrophobacteraceae bacterium
GAAATCGGGGCAAAACTGCTAAAGCGCATTCCAGCCGACGAAAATGAAGCGGAGTAGTTAACGGAAGTCGGATCTCAGACGTCAGAGCGCCCCGCGAAGCATGGAGTGCCGAGATCAGGCCGAACTCATTATGTCACGCGATGCGAAGAGCAAGGAAAATTTAGAACAAAATCCCCTGAAGACCGGGTGCAGGCCGGCTGCAACCGATCCTGTCGCGCGCAGTTCAATCAGGACCCACCCTCCAGCCCCTTCCATGACTCCACGAGATTGTGCTCGATGCCGAGCTGATCGAGTATGCGGGCCACCACAAAATCGATGAGGTCCTCAACGCAACGGGGCTTGTGGTAAAAACCGGGCATGGCCGGAAGGATTATCGCTCCCGCTTCGGCAGCCTTCAGCATGTTTGCGAGGTGAATACGATTCAGCGGCGTTTCGCGGGGGACAAGAATGAGCGGGCGGCGTTCCTTCAGGCAGACGTCGGCCGCCCGGTGGATGAGATTTTGAGACAGCCCGGCGGCAATCGCTCCCAGGGTGCCCATCGTGCATGGGACGATCACCATGCCGGCGCACGGAAACGAACCGCTGGCCAACGGGGCCGCGAAGTCCGTTTCCTCGTACATGTGAACATCAGGTGGAAGGTCGTCGCTCAGCGCCACCCCGGTTTCCAGTTTATAGACGAGCCTTCCTGCCTCAGATGATACGAGGTGAACGTCGTACTTTTTCCGGGGTATCGAGCGCAACAGTTTCCGCGCGTATCCGGCGCCGCTCGCGCCGGTGATGGCGACTGTCAGGTTTTGCGTTTTCAAATTGAAGGTCCCACTTTAAGGAAGTAGGAAGGGTGAAATTTTCACTCTTCACTATTAACTATTAACTCTTCACCATTCACTATTCAATATTCAGGCAACCGAGGCAAGCTGCGTGAAGGTCTCGAGCCGCGGCACCCCTTCCAGTTCACCTGCCTGGAAAAGAAGCGAGTAGAAGAGGCTGAGTCCACTGCGCTCCCCTTCGTTTAAATCAAATCGGAGGCAACGGTAATACTCATGCAGTTCCGGGATATCCAACAGCCCGGTCATGGCGGCCTGCTCGCAGATCCTGCCGATATTGGCGAGGCCCCATCTTTTGGAAGAAAGAAGGGCCTCAATCGCATCGGGTAACTGCCCGTTCTTTTCAGTGAGCGCCTCTTTGCGTATTACCCACACGGCAAACACGAACGGGCGCCCGGTCCACTCAAACCAGGCTGCCCCAAGGTCGAGTACATGAGGGAAAATACCGCTTCGGCCAAGCCGCAGTGCTTCATCACCAATTGTAAGGCACGCGTCGGGGAGCTCGGACCCTGAAAGATAATCCGAACAGGACCCCGTTTCGAACCGGGGGTCCACCCCGTATCGCAGCCTGCACAGGACCTTGAGAAGCCCGACCGAAGTATGCGATTCGGAGGTTGCCAGCACCGTCTTCCCTGAAAGCTGCTCGATGGGCATGCGGCTCAGCAGGAGCACGCTCTTTACTTCGCCGGCGGAGTTGATCGAGAGGTCAGGCACGATGTAATAGAGGCCGGCTCTCCGGGCGTATTCGATTGAAGAAACGGGGCTTATGTCCAGCGCCCCGTTTGCACAAAGCTCGTTCAACTCGGAAGGAACTCCGGGGACAATTGTGAAGGGATTGGCTATTATGCCGGCTTCCAGCGGATAGTAGATGGGAAGCACGTTCAAAAAATCGATCCTACCGAGCCTCAGTTTTGCGCACTGCTCACCCATTTCCAGGCTCCTTCTTTCCCGGTTCGAATAAGAGCTTCAGCCAGATTCGATTCGTCAATGCCGGATTGGATTTCGACGGCCAGCATATGAGCTTTCACCCCCGGCTCGATGCTGCCGAAATCGCTTTTGCGCCCGAGAGATCGGGCTGGATTGACCGTAATCATTTCGATCACTTTTTGAGGATGGATTGAGGGATAGTTATCGAGAGTAAAGGCTGCTTCGGCAAAAAGGTTCAGGTCCGTGTTGCTGGCAAGGCTGTCGGTTCCAAGTGCGCAACTTATGCCGAGAGAAAGCGCCTTCTCGATCCACGGGCGGCCCGAGCCAAGGTTCCGGTTGCTCCTTGGACAGAAAATCACGGTGCAGCCCCTTTTGGCTGCAAGCGCCCAATCCGTTCCGGTCATATGCACGGCATGCACCAGGAGCGTGCGGGAATCGAGCGCGCCGAGGCAGTCCAGGTACTCGATCGGGCTTTTCCCCGGCGGCGTCCACGACGGGTCCCAGCGCCCCACCCTCTCAAGCAGTTCGCGGCAAAAGCCTTTCCCGCCCTGCAAAAATTCGATCTCATCCAAGTGTTCGGCCACGTGAATCGAGAAAGGAAGCCCGCGCGCCCGCGTCCATTCTTTGGACTCGGCGATGATCGCCGGCGAAACGGAATAGACCGAGTGGGGGACCGGGATGAATGTTGTGTCTCCTTTTTTCGCGGCTTCGCGGCTTCGCGTGAGAAACTCCCCCGGAATGGCCGCCGCAAGCGAGTCGAGATTGAATCCCAGCAACTCGAGGAAAACCTGCCGCTCGAGACTGGCGGCGGCAGGGCCGCAGGCGGCGAAGACGCCGCAGCCAAGGTCTGCCCCGCAGTTCGTCGTGTCTGCGCAAAGCCCCGTCCCGCTGTTTAAAAGCTCCGCTTCGCCGCTCCGCAGGCCCTCATCGACGGATTGCGATCCCATCCCGGCCCGAAGCGCGAACAG
>JBELAB010000435.1:0-2697 GCA_049509275.1 Syntrophobacteraceae bacterium
AAATCTTGACAGGGCAATCCCGGCGGCAGGGCACTCCGCAGCGCACAGCCCGCAAGTCTGGCACAGTTGAGCGGGCATAACTGCTGTCTTTTCCACCTGCGCAACTCCGAAAGGACAGACCCTCACGCAAGTAAGACAGCCGGCGCAGTGGGCCGCTGGCTTGAGATATGCGCCGGTGGCGCAGGCAAGACAACGCCTGGATTCGGCCAGTGCTTCGGACTCGCTGTATCCCGGCTCGATAGGAGAAAAAGTTTTGATTCGTTCGGCGGGGTCCATGAGACTTACCTCGACGCGTTCGAACCGTTTGGCCAGAGCAGCGGTTGCCGACGGCAGCTCGCCTATGGTTGTGACCGTGCGTTGAGCGAGCTTCAGGGTCTCTCCGGTCTCCAGGAAATGAGATATGACCCTGGCGGCGTCATGGCCGGTGCCGACGGCCTGAATGGCGGAACCGGGGCCGGTCATGACCTCGCCGCACACGAATACACCTCGTTCGGATGTGCTCATCGAGGTCCGGTCGCATAAAAGCCGGCCGCGTTCAACAACAACGGGCGTTTGGACCAAAAAATCCAGGTTGGCTTTCTGGCCGATTGCCAGAATGACGCTGTCAACTTCGACGCTCTTTGTCACGGATTCATCGTAACGGGGACTGAACCGATGCTGATCGTCAAAAACGCTGGTGCATTGCCTGAAGTCGATGCCTGTCACTATGCCCTTTTCTTCACGAATTGCAGTAGGTCCCCATGAATTGAAAATTTCTATGCCCTCTTGCTCGGCTTCCTCTATTTCCCATTTCCATGCGGGCATTTCTTCCCGTGTCTCGAGGCAGGCCATGTAAACTTTGGACGGCCCAAGGCGTTTGGCGGCCCTGGCCATATCGATAGCCACATTTCCACCCCCGACCACAAGTGTGCGGTCTCCGAGCTCGGGGCGCAATCCATTCGCTACGTCCCATAGGAAGGGAATGCCCAAAAACACTCCCTTGCTCTCAGTCCCGGGAATAGGCAGTGAATGGCTTTCGGCAAGACCTGCCGCGATGAGAATTGCATCATTTTCTTTTCGCAGCTCATCAAAAGTAATATCCTTGCCCACTTGGCAACCGGTTCGAACCTCGACGCCGGCAGCCAGTATGTCCTCGATATCCTGGGCAAGGGCCTCAACGGGAAGTCTGTAGCGAGGAATGGCATGAGCGAGCATGCCGCCGAGCTTGGTGTCCTTTTCATAGACCCTCACGCGGTATCCGCTGAGCGCAAGGTCCAGTGCGGCGGTCAAGCCTGAAGGACCTGAACCGATGACAGCCACGGTCCCCTCCTTCATTGCCACCGGTTTCTTACGCCTGGCGATGCGGTACTCTTTTGTATTCTCCACTACGAAACGTTTGAGCATCCTGAGGCTTACCGCCGAATCGATTTCTTTTCTGCGGCACTCGGCTTCGCACGGATGATGACAGATGCGGCCACAGACGGAAGGAAACGGATTAACCTCGAGCAATATGTCAAGGGCGCCTTCATAATCCCCCCTGCTCAAACGTTGCACATACTCGCGGGTGTCGGTGTGAACCGGGCAGGCGGCGGTGCATGTGGCCAGCAAGTCGTCTGCCGAGATCTGCGTTGATTCTTTTTCCATCATGCTGTTCAACCCTCTCGATCTAGAGAATCAGGACTTTTGGAATACGAATATTTGTACCTGCAACTGGATCCGGCGACAATGGCAAGCAGGACATCCAGGATCACGTGAAATATAGCGCAATTTAGTCCGGATGGCTACCTTTTTTTCAACTCGAAAGACGGCCGGGGATCCTTTTCAATAAAAGTTTCCAGACCAACTACTTCGCGATTTCCTCATCTCTCAGGTAGCATGCCGGGTCGCAGCTCCAGAGGTCCCCGGCAGCAGCTTCGGCGCGCACGCGGAAGTTGCCCCCGCAAACTGAGAGCCATTTGCACTCCGCGCAGCGTCCTTTGACGTAGAGTTTTTTGTTCTTTAACCTTTTCATCAGCGGGTTGGAAAGATCGGTCCAGATTTCGCTGAATTTGCGCTCCGTTACGTTTCCGAAAGAGTAGTGTCTCCAGAATTGGTCGGCGTGGACGCTTCCGTCCCAACTGATACACCCGATCCCACGCCCGGAATTGTTGCCCTCGTTCATCTGGAGCAGTTCGAGGACTTCGGGCGCCCTGGAGGATTTCTCCCGCAGCATTCTGAGGTAGAGGTAGGGACCATCGGCGTGATTGTCCACTGTGAGCACTTCGGTGGGCTTGCCACGCTCGTGCAGGTCAGCGGTCCTGTCGATTATCAGGTCAACCGCCTCGCGCGTCTGCTGGTGGGAGAGGTCTTCGTTCATCAACTCACTTGCGCGTCCGGCATATACGAGGTGATAAAAACAGACGCGCGGGACGTCATGCTTTTCGAGAAGGTCGAATATACCTGGAATCTCCCCCACGTTGAGCCGGTTCATTGTAAAGCGCAACCCGACCTTTATGCCGGCGTCCCGGCAGGCCATAATACCTTCCATGGCCTTGCGGAAAGCGCCTTTGGCTCCTCTGAACCGGTCATTTACTTCATCGAGCCCATCGAGGCTTATGCCGACGTAGGAGAGGCCGACCTTTTTGAGATCGCCCGCTGTTCGTGAATTGATCAGGGTCCCGTTGGTTGAAATCACCGCACGCATGCCCTTGCCGACCGCGTATTCGGCAAGCTCGATGA
>JBELAB010000436.1:0-2692 GCA_049509275.1 Syntrophobacteraceae bacterium
TTGGAATGAGGTCCTGCTGTTTCTGGGTTGGCTGTCTGAATGTGAAATCCAAACAGGGAGTGCGGCTGATTTGGGTGAGGGCGCTGACCAAAAAAGCAAAATTCCGTAAGGTGATCCTCGAATCCTACTCCCGCCTTTTTTACCGGATGACACAATACAAGGAGCATTACGCAGAACTCACAAACGAGTGCTCAGCAGTCAACATGAACATCGATTCCTTCCAGAAGAATTTCGACCTCCTTTTGATACTCAGTTTCCTCAGGAATCTGGACATACATGGGATCGAAAGCAAGAAGATTCTGGGGGACAACTTTACAGCGACGGAAATGGCCGCATTAGACAAAAATCTCTATATCAGCCCTGTATCGATGGAAAAACTCAACGTTCCCGCCCCTCTGGATCTTCCTGAATCCGGTTCGATCCGTGAGGAACTCAGTAACCTCGCCGAAGAAATATTTCAACGTTACGGAGAGGAGGTGAAAAAAATCCTGAGGTAATTTTCCACCCCCTCCATCACGCTTCAACTCTGAAACCCGATTTCGGATTTGACGCATCGCCCGATTCATTATATCTGTCCAGCTTGCGGTTTAGGTGCTCAACAGTTAAAGTCGAAGGCAAGGCGCTTTTTTCGCGTAGATAAAGCCGAAGCGGCCACGGCAGCGGCAATTTTGCGTTGTCCTCGTCCTAAGGACGACATATCGGCGGGGAGCCAAAATTAACCGCACAATGGCTCGGTTTTGGAGGAGAGTTGGTAAATATAGTCACTCGGAAGAGGTTTTGGGTTGCCGCTGTCTTCGGCATGACAGTTCTATTCTATACCGTCAAGCAGGCCGACCTTCACAAGTTTACGCAACACCTGGAACAGATAAGCCCTTTTTGGGCCGTTGTGGTGGCAGTGTCGGCTTTTTTAAGCTATGCCTGCGTTGCAGGAGTTCTTGACAAACTGCTAAGGGGTATTGGCCTCTCAATCTCCTTTGGGTCCTGTTTCAAGATTTCGCTTTTGTCCTGCACCTTCAACTACCTGATGTCAGTGGCCGGACTGAGCGGGGTGGCTGCAAAAGTCTACCTGCTCTCACGCGAGAACATACCGCCAAGCAACACGCTTTCGGTGTCGATCATACACGGCTTTCTCACCAACACTATCGCTGTCCTGTTCATATACCTGGGATTTTTTTATCTCTACAGCCAGCACCAGATAACCGACCTCAACCAGGAAGTGTTCGGGGCGATAGTCCTGGTCGTTGCTTTCCTGCTGACCTGGGTGACCATCCAGACAATCGTTCATGAGGCTTTCCGAAAGAAGGTGTGGCGAATCGGCCTCAAGCTGGCGATTGCCTTTTGCGCCAGGATTGGAAGGCCGCACTGGATCAGGCGTGAGAGAGCAGAGGTTTTTTTTGAAAACTTCAATGAGAGCCTGAACATGATAATGGGAAACAGGGGAGTTCTGCTGTTCCCGGCGTCCCTTGCCCTTCTCGATTGGCTATTTATGTTCCTTTGCCTGAAGTTTTCGTTTATCGCGATAAGCTACCCGTTGAGCAATAAAGTTTTGATGGTGGGATTTTCGGTTGGTCTTTTCACGAGCCTGTTTTCGCTGACCCCTGCATCGATCGGACTCATGGAAGGCTCCATGGCGTGGTCGTTCTACCTGATGAATCTCGATTACGAGCTTTGTCTGCTGGCAATTCTGCTCTATCGAATAGCCTACTACTTCGCCCCTATCGCGGTCAGCCTTTTCTTTTTCAAACGATTTTTCCCGTCTTCGGACCCGGCCGGGTCCGGCAAGGAATTCAAGAAAGCTTAGGTTACTCGGATGACGACATCCAGGCATTCAAGAGCAAAGGTGTATTCTAAGCAATCAATCAGCGCATTCACGGAAGGCAAGAGGATCAACCGACCACAGAGCATCATATTCACTGAAATTAAAGATATCTCGGGGCAGGCCGGAAGGACCGGACCGGCCGAAGATGTATAAGACAGAGAGGGAAGGCGGGGCTGCGCCCCGCCTTCCCTGATGGAGGTAGAATCCCGACGGACCTATTCGAATTTGTCGGGTTTCTTGAAGCCCAGCCGTGTCCAGTACTTCTCGGGGATCACCTGGGGATTCTTGTAGAAGACCCAGGCGCAGGGCTTCGTGTCATCGGGGTTGTATTCCGTCACCCACAGCGGCCAGCCGCCCCACTCGATCATGAGGGTCTCGTTCATGGCGCAGTGCAGGCAGTAGTAGGGTACGCCCGCCTGGTTCCAGCTCCAGGGGTAGGCCTTGGAGGTCTTGCTCCAGTTATAGGGGGGGCCGTAGCGGGACGGGGTCCCGTCGACGGGGTCGCCCCGGCGGATCCTTCCGCCGCTGCCGCAGGGATCGAAGGCGATCACGATCTTGTCGTCGTCCTCGGTAAAGTCGAGCTCGCCCATCTGCCGCGGGCCGCACCGGTGGGCGCGGAAGACCTCGGCGTTGAGCCAGACCCTTTCCATGGGAGTCATCTTGCGCAGGCCGCTCCAGGTCCGGCGCATCATCCAGGTGCTCTGGGTGTCGCGAAGCAACTGGTGCATGGCCTCTTCGCCGAACTTTTTGGCGACCTTGTCGAGCATGTCCGATGTCCAGTCGGCGTAGAGGTCGTGAAGCCCTTTGCTCTCAATGATGATGTAGTCGGCCAGTTCCTTGGCCAGCTCGGTCCTGCCCTCGTCGATGCAGCGC
>JBELAB010000437.1:0-2686 GCA_049509275.1 Syntrophobacteraceae bacterium
AGAGTCTGACCGGCGGACGATCCCATGCTTACTCAAATAGAAGTGCTTTCCACACTCGAGATGCTCAAAAATGAGCATCTCGACGTTCGGACCGTTACTCTGGGCATAAGCCTGTTAGATTGCGCGAGCGATGAACCGGCAAGATTCATCGACAGGATGAGTTCCAAAATCGGCGTCCTTGCCCGCAACCTGGTAAAGGTTTGCGACGAGGTGGCGGTTCGCTATGGTATCCCGATTGTGAACAAGAGGATTGCAGTAAGTCCCATTGCGGTCGCCGCATGTTCGTGCGCGCCCGATCGGATGGTCGAGGTCGCCAGGGCGATGGACCGCGCTGCAAAGGCAGTCGGGGTGGATTTCATCGGCGGGTTCAGCGCCCTTGTCGAAAAAGGTTTCACCAGGGGGGACCACGCCCTCATCGAGGCCATCCCGGAGGCGCTTTCGGGAACCGAGCATGTCTGCTCCTCGGTAAATGTGGCATCCACCCGTGCAGGGATCAATATGGATGCGGTCTACCTCATGGGAAAAACGATAAAGAGGACCGCCGAACTTACCCGGGAGCATAACGGAATCGGGTGCGCAAAGTTGTGCGTGTTTGCAAACATCCCCGAAGACGTTCCTTTTATGGCCGGTGCCTTTCTCGGCGTGGGCGAGCCGGACTCGGTCATAAACGTCGGCGTGAGCGGTCCCGGCGTAGTCAAAAAAGCCTTAGACCGGGCACGTCAGGCAAACCCCCGGCTTGACCTGGGACAAATCTCGGAAATCATTAAACATACTGCCTTCAAGGTGACAAAAGTCGGTGAACTGATCGGCAGGCGTGTGGCCGATGCTCTTGGGGTCCCGTTCGGAGTGGTTGACCTCTCACTTGCTCCGACCCCCAACGTCGGAGACAGTGTTGGGGAGATCTTTCAGAGCCTGGGGCTTGGCAGCATCGGCGTTCCGGGCACAACCGCCGCCCTGGCGCTCATAAACGACGCAGTAAAAAAGGGAGGGGCGTTCGCAAGCTCTTACGTGGGCGGTTTGAGCGGCGCCTTTATTCCGGTCAGCGAAGACCTCAATATTGCGGAATCGGCCCGGCAGGGATTTCTTTCCATCGAAAAGCTCGAGGCGATGACAAGCGTATGCTCGGTCGGACTGGACATGATCGCCCTGGCGGGAGATACTTCAGCCGAAACCCTTGCCGCGATAATAGCCGATGAGATGGCGATAGGGGTGATAAATAAGAAAACCACGGCCGCCAGGCTTATCCCGGTTCCGGGTAAAAAAGTGGGAGAAAAAGCCCATTTCGGCGGCCTGCTCGGAGAGGCGTCAATCATACCCGTATCGGGAACGGACAGCTCAGGGGAGTTCATCTCCCTTGGGGGCCGGATTCCCGCCCCGACACAGAGCCTTACTAACTGAGGCATGAATAAAATGAATGCTTGTTGACATCCTCCAGCACCTCATATCCAGGGTCCAGACCCCCGGATCGAATCCCCCTGACCAGGTCCGGAGCAGGCTTCGCAGGCGATTTCCCTAACTTCCGCCTGCTTTTTGTTTCTTCGCGCCTTCGCGCCTTCGCGTGAAAAAATTTTCAGGTCCCGCAGATGTGGAGAATTAGGATAATGCGCAAGCGGTGAACGTTTACCAAAGATCTGCGCTGGAAGCTTGTGATGAGCTGATGAGCACAAAAGCCCGAACGTGATATTCGTGCAATCCGTGGTTTCCCGCCTCAGCTTTCCCCCGGAAGATGCCGCGCTGCGAGCCATCCGGCCGCAAAGCCGAAAAGGGCCATGATTCCCAGCAGTACCGCTGCGTTTTGCAGCATATCCCCGGATAACCAGTTGAAAGGCTTTTCAGGCAACCCGGCCGCTATATGGAGTTCTCCCGACGATCCTTGTGTTACGCTGGTAAAGGCAAAGTTTCGCACGACTCCGTCCAGGCATTTTTCTCCCACAAGTCCTTCCTTTTGGCTTAGCATCGCCTTGATTACGGGCGCATCGGGCAATGAGCGCCCAATCCACTCATTCACGTTTGGGCAGGCGGCCAGGATGGTCCCTTTTGAGTCAACAATCAAAACTTCGCTGTTTTCGGGCAATGACTTTTCAGGAATCTGAACCAGCGTTTTCAGGTCCAGAGAGGCAAAAATTACCCCTTGCGGCTGACCGGTTTCACTTAACCACGGGTAGACGAGATCGATTGAATGCTTGCCGGAGCTGAGGGCCGGCGCATAATCGCTGAAAACGAACCGGCGGGTTCGCATGGCCTGCTGAAAATACTCCCTGTCTGCGATGTTGGTCCTGGCCGAACTTGCCGCATTGCAGAAAACGTCCCCGTTCTGGTCAGCCGCCTCAATGTTGCTGAAATATTGCTGATTGTTCACAATATTTGAAAACAGGCTGCGGCATGATTCCGAATCTTCCCTGATTACCGGGGGGGATTTCGACAGGACCTCCAAAAGAAGCCGGGTCTGCTCCATGAGTTGCCTGTCAGATGCGGCCACATATTGAACCAGCCTGCGGGCCGTATTCAGGCTTTCGGCCTTTTCATTGTTCCATTGCTGGTGGGCCGGATGAATGATTACATCGGCGGCGGGTAAAAAGAAAAGCGGAACAAAAATCAAAATTTGAAGCTGCAGCGTTCTTGCAGGAGACATTTATTATCCTTTATCAAATATCAAATTGTGAGAAATCATTTCGTGTCCTATTCT
>JBELAB010000438.1:0-2669 GCA_049509275.1 Syntrophobacteraceae bacterium
CCCGCGAAGCGAAACCTTGGCTCCATTTTAACTTCACTCTATGATGCGCTCAACATTTGGCTTGCCTTCAAACGCACCACGTTTAATGTCTGTACGTTCTGCATGGCTGCGTGCAGGCCATCGCCGTTATCCCCGGCGCATCCCGTTCCGGGTCCACAATTGCCGGGGGATTCTTTCTTGGCTTGACAAGAGAGAGCGCAGCGCGGTTTTCGTTTCTTTTGAGCATGCCCGCCGTATTCGCCAGCGGCCTTCTCGAGTTCAAAGAGAGTTTCAAATACCTCCATTCACACGATCTTGCAGTTCTGGCCGTAGCGACTGCCGCAGCGGCTTTAAGCGGATACGCCGCAATCGCCTTTCTTCTGAGATACCTCCGGACTCATACGACATATGTTTTCGTTTTCTACAGAATTGTTCTGGGCACAGCCATGATTATGGGAATCATGTATTCTAATTTGTTCTAATAGACCTCAGACACATTTTCAGGGGCCCTTTTTCTCCAGTTTTTTCAGAGATTTTACAAAAACGTTTCAAAATTGTGCCTCCTGCCGATTGCGATACAATTGTGTACCGATTCCTGGTTCAGAATTTGTCTCTTCAAGCCCTTCCCGGAAGATTTTAGTCCTTTAAATCCGCTTATTTAGCATCGGCTTTGAATGTTGCGGCCAGGCTTTGGCACATGCTTTGGACTGTTTTGACGAGTTCGGCCTGTGCAATAGTCCTCAGATGCTGGAAGGCTGGAAGTGATTGGGGGGATAAGCGTAAATCTAAATCCAAAAAAAAGGCGGAGGTAGGGAGATGACCAAAATTGAAGCAATCATAAAACCTTTCCGGCTTACCGAAGTGCAGGAAGCGCTAATAGCGCTCGGTATCCAGGGAATGACGGTCAGCGAAGTTAAGGGGTTCGGGCGCCAGAAGGGGCATGTGGAACTTTACAGGGGCGCGGAATACACGGTTAATTTCGTCCCGAAGCTGCTGATCTTGACCGTGGTTCCGGATGAACTGGCGGGAAAGGCCATGGAGGCAATCCAAAAGGCGGCCTTCACCGGAAAAATCGGGGATGGGAAGATCTTTTTATCGCCCGTAAGTGAAGTCATGCGCATCAGGACCAAGGAAACAGGTCCGGAAGCCCTTTAAGGCTTTAGTGATTCATTGGAGGAGCGACCCTTTCGCAACTTGTTTAGAGATCCGGAGGAAATGATATGAATAAATTGTTGGCGGCTTTGATTCTTGTTTTCCTGGCATTACTGGCTAGCACTGCTTTTGCTCAACAAGCCGGCGCGCCGATACAGTTGGCGCAGACGGCCCAGACGGCGCCGGCGCCGGCGGAGGCCCCGGCGAAAATCGACACCGGTGACACGGCCTGGGTCCTTGCTTCTTCGGCCCTCGTTTTGCTGATGACCCCCGGCCTTGCACTGTTCTACGGAGGAATGGTCCGGCGTAAAAACGTCCTTGGGACCATTATGCACAGTTTTGTCGCCATGGGCATAATAACGATTCAATGGGTGCTTTTCGGCTACTCTCTGTCGTTTGGGCCCGACATCGGGCACTTTATCGGCAATCTTGACTGGGTAGGTCTAAAAAGCGTCGGGTTCGAGCCAAACGCCGACTATGGGCCCACCGTCCCTCACCAGGCATATATGATATTTCAAATGATGTTCGCCATAATAACTCCTGCTCTTATTTCAGGGGCCATTGCCGAAAGGTTCAAATTCAGCACCTACATCGTGTTCCTGGTTCTTTGGGCAACCCTTGTATATGATCCGCTCGCCCACTGGGTATGGGGGACCGGCGGCTGGCTCAAAGAGATGGGGGCGCTTGATTTCGCCGGAGGTCTTGTGGTTCACATAAGCTCCGGTGTCGCTGCGCTCGCCTGCGCGCTGGTCGTGGGAAAAAGAAAGGGATACCAGGTTGAAATTATGGCCCCGCATAACCTTACACTGACGATACTGGGGGCCTGTCTGCTGTGGTTTGGATGGTTCGGCTTCAACGCGGGCAGCGCGGTGGCCTCGGGTGCGCTTGCGACTTCGGCCTTTGTGGTTACGCACATTGCAACCGGTACCGCAGCCATGTCCTGGATGTTCGTCGAATGGATGCACAGAGGCAAACCTACCGCTCTTGGCGCTGCATCCGGTGCGGTTGCCGGACTTGTCGCCATTACTCCGGCATCCGGATTTATCGGGCCGCTCCCGGCGCTGCTTCTCGGGATTTTTGCCGGTGCGGTATGCTACGGAGCGTGCTGTCTGAAACCGAAGTTCGGCTATGATGACTCGCTGGATGTGGTCGGCGTTCACGGGATTGGCGGGACTCTGGGCGCATTGTTTACCGGGTTTTTTGCCTCAAAGCTTATCAATGCCGCAGGCGGTGACGGACTCTTTTTCGGAAACGCAGGGCAGGTAGGCATCCAGGCGTTGTCGGTAGTATCTGCCTGGGTTTACTCTTTCGTGGTCACCTTCATCATTCTTAAGATACTTGATGCAACTATGGGCCTGAGGGTGAGCGAAGAGGATGAATCCACAGGTCTCGATTTGAGTCAGCATGGTGAAGCAGGCTACACGTTTGAAGCCTGATACCGGGTTGCGGTTATAGTGGTGCTTAGATTGCGAGCCGGTTGGCTCAAGTGCACCGAAGCAACTGTTTAAATCAACCCAGTGTGGCGTCCCGCTCCTCGC
>JBELAB010000439.1:0-2659 GCA_049509275.1 Syntrophobacteraceae bacterium
GGTGACCGACATAGAAACCACTATGGAGACCAGGCGCGGTTATATTCACTGTCACGTCAGCGCCACGCCCATCTTTCTCGGCGATGGCCGGGTGGTCGGGGCGGTTGCCACCTTGAAGGAGATGAAGAAGCTGCAACGGGTGGTGAATCAAATCACCGGCGCGGAAGCGAGATTCACCTTTGCGAACATTATTGGGGAAAGCTCGGCTATGCAACGGGCAATCCATCTTGCGCAGGTTGCATCCCGAAACATGCATACGGTGCTGCTTCAGGGGGAGAGCGGAACAGGGAAGGAACTCTTCGCTCAGGCTATCCATAATGCCTGTATTGCCGGCCAGCCCTTTGTAGCTTTGAACTGCGCCGCGATCCCCGAAACACTCATCGAGAGCGAATTATTTGGCTACGATGGCGGGTCCTTTACCGGCGCAAACAGAAATGGACGCCCGGGCAAGTTTGAGCTTGCAAACGATGGAACCATTTTCCTCGATGAAATAGGGGAAATGCCGCTCAACATCCAGACGGTGTTGCTGAGGGTTTTGCAGGAGCGATCCGTGGTGAGGATCGGTGGACTTCGCTCAATACCGATCAATGTTAGGGTAATCGCGGCAACCAGCAAAGACCTGGCCGTCGAAGTTCCCAAAGGTAACTTTCGCCAGGACCTGTTCTACCGCCTTAATGTGTTCGAGATTCGCATCCCGCCCTTGCGCGAGAGAATCGGGGATATCACACAGTTGGTAGACCATCTTGTAGCCGGCATTTCGGCAAGGTTTGGCAAATCTGTAGCCGGTGTCTCGCTTCCAGTCTTGAAACGCTTGTGCAGCTATCACTGGCCCGGCAATGTTCGCCAGTTGGAAAATGTCGTGGAGCGTGCTATCAGCCTCGTTGATGGAGACATTATCGAGGAACAGCACCTGCCCGACTTCCTGAAAGCCGAATCACCCATACCGGCCGATGAGTTTTCCCGCGACAGCAGGCCATCGAACATCGAGCAGGTTGAGAAAAAGGCGATTCTGGAGGCCGTTCGCCAATTTGAAGAGCGGCAACAGGCGGCTAGGTCCCTCGGTATATCGCGGAGCACGCTGTATCGGCGACTCAAGAGGTACAAACTGGAAAGTTTGGATTGACGAGTCCGGCAAAGTTAGCAGCTATACTGCGGGGTGATCGACATTAACCTGACGGGCACATTCCTGGTTGCCAGGGTAGTTTACGGGCGGATCAAGGCGTAAATGACCGGAGTGTTGGCCCCGCAGATGTTCAAGGCAGTTGGCGCGGGTGTACGCTGCGCAGGGTTTGCCTATGTGGCGGCACATCGCGAAGGCTGTTGCTCCGTTCAATGAATGGAATTCTGCCGGTGGAAGTTCTGGCGGGACACCTCATAAGCTCCACAGACGCTCCTGCATCGGCCAGCGCTCCCAGCAGCATGTCTCCGTTGATACCGGCGAAGCCATAACTGGACCAAATGAATGCGATAAGAGGCCGAATGGATTTCTTCCGGCAAAAGACGCTCCTCTGGGCACAGAGATCACTGGCGCCGGCGGTTTTTTATGCGGCGATGATACCCGGGTACAAAATGTTGCCGGACGGATTGGCAGGACCATATCCACCAAACTGACCCCGAAACGACTATGCGTCAGATGGGGAAGAACCGCGAGCCATTGATACAGCATGCATGAGGGGCCTTTTCCACATGTGCGAAAACCGGCCCCAGAGAACATATGCCAGGGCGTGGAACCGTTATGAGGTGCACATCTTTTTCCCGGAGGGGTAACCATGGACGAGAATATTTTGTGTCATGAAATGGATCGTAGGACATTTGTGAGCAGCCTCATTAGCGGCTGCGTCATCGCAGGGACGGGAATGTTTGCCCTTTATGGAGACTCAATCGCCAACGCCAGTCCCGAAATTACCCTGATGCAGCTCCCATTCAAAGAGGACGCTTTGGAGCCTTACATATCCAAAAAGACTATTGAATTTCACTACGGCAAGCACCACAAGGCTTACGTGGATAAGACCAATGAACTGGCAGGGGCTGCCGGTTTCGGGAGTCTCTCACTTGAGGAAATCATAAAGAAGACCGCCGGTTCGGTAGACCAGATACCCATTTTCAACAACGCTGCTCAAGCCTGGAACCACAACTTTTACTGGAAGAGCATGCTGCCTGGGGCAAAGAAGCCTAATGAGCGCTTGACCAAAATGATCAATGACTCTCTCGGCAGCTATGACAACTTCAATAAAGAATTTCAAAATGCTGCCGTCACCCAGTTTGGAAGCGGCTGGGTCTGGCTGGTCCTGGATCAAGGCAAACTCAAGGTGACAAAGACATCCAATGCTGACAACCCTCTCGTCCATGGCCAAGTCCCCCTGCTCACCGTGGATGTGTGGGAGCACGCCTATTATCTTGATTACCAGAATCGTCGCGCCGACTATGTAAAGGCGGTCTTCGACAATTTGCTCAACTGGGAATTTGCTGAAGCGAATCTCCCTAAAAACGCCTGAACCGGGCCGGAGAAACCGAATACTTTATCTGTTGCGATTTAGAAATCGAACGCGCTTGAGTTCCCGATTGCATGAGACCACCTCTCAGTCTGAAAAAGTACGTCTTTGAGAGTGATTACATGCCACAACTACACCTCATTGCAGAAGGGGGTGATTCCAGTCGA
>JBELAB010000044.1:0-11440 GCA_049509275.1 Syntrophobacteraceae bacterium
TTCGAACCTCTGAGATATTAACGCAGTTTCCTCAACTATATTTTCAAAGGATTTCATTACCCCTTCATCTTTTTTCGAGATCCGGAGCTTTTTCAAGGTCAGGATCACTCCAAGCAGCCCGAGGATTATCACATCGACGCCGATCTGGAACATGCTGTTGAAGGAGACCTGAGTTCCAAAGAGCTTTGAGATCAATTCCATAGGGGGCCCTTTCAGAGGTTTTCCACCTGGGTTAAAAGGATTTTGTCCGGATAACTCTGCGGCAGTTTCACCCTCAGAAAATCGGCAAGATCTTTCTCCAGGACGGAATGCCAGGATTTTACCGAATTTCCGGACAGGTTCTGCTTTAGCAGAAAAAAATAAACAGTATCACGGAAAGCCACGTTCTGTTCTTTGAGGTTTTGATACCGCACCGGATTCTGGTATCCGATTTCCATTCTGATGGCGGTAAGCATCTTTTGACCTTCAACCTCGTAAACGATCAGAAAATCCAGCATCTCCTTGTAGTCGGGAATGGGGATGGGACGCATTATGCCGGTTACGGGTTTGACTCCCTGCAAACTGTTGGCAAGAGGCACGATATGTGTCTTGAACTTGATTAATAGAAAACCGGACGTCAAAAACAGGCACAATGCGGCAGAGCCCGGCAGGAGGAACTTTCTGAACCGGCTTGGCTTCCGGCCCAAATTTGAGTACTCAGGACCGGTATCATCAGCCCCGGCCTTGGTTGCTTTATTCCCCGGGATTGTTTTATCCCCGGCAGGCAGCGATTCTTTCGGCTCTTGCCGATCTTGAGGCTCAGAAACATCCTCTTTGGCTCGAGGACCCTCGTGTTTTTCTTCAGCCTCAGCCTTCGCGCCCTTGCCCGGTATTTCTCCATCGAGTTCCATCTGCCGCCTTTCCTGCCGGCTCCCGTTGCCTATTTGGCCGCGGAGACCGGCTGGAGATGAACGTGTTTGGGCTGAAGCAGTCGAAGTTCACCCTGGACAATTCCGGGCAGATCGTCAGCTTTGAGTCTTCTGGCCAGCCTTGTCTTGAGCTTCAACAGCGCCTTGGTATGAATCTGCGAGATCCTCGACTCCGTATACCCCAAGACCGCGCCTATTTCCTTCATGGTCAACTCTTCATAATAATAGAGCGACAGGACAAGCTGCTCTTTTTCGGCTAGACCGGCAATAGCTTGGGCCAGGTGAGTGCGGATTTCTTCCCTGTAGGTTGCCTCGAAGAGTTCCTCTGAGCCAGAGCAGAACGTGTGGGATTCCCTGTTTTCACTGACGAAGTCATGGATATTTTCGGGCAAAAAAGAGATGCCTTTTATTTCATCCAGAAGCTTATGAAATTCGTCCATGTCCAAGTTCAGCTCCGATGCGGTCTCCTCTTCGGTGGGATCACGCCCCAGTCTTTGTTCCAGGGTGACGCAGGCTTTCTCCACAAGACTGCTCTTCTGCCGCAGCGACCTGGGCACCCAGTCCATAGAGCGGATCTCATCGAGCATAGCCCCTTTTATGCGGATTTTTGCGTAATAGTCGAATGGAATGCCCTGGCAGGAATCGTATTTCTCGATGGCGTCCATCAACCCCAGGACCCCCGCGCTCATGAGATCTTCTACGGCAATGTGGTCCGGCAACCGTGAAATAAGCCTGAAAGCGACATACCTGACGAGGTCGCTGTGTTCCATTACAGCCTTGTCCCTTTCACTCAGGGCTGCAAACGATTCCACCCCCTGGTTGCAGTAAGGATTTTTACGAGCCGTCTGGGCGCTCTGTTCCATATGGATCATCCCTTTTTCCTAGACGTTGAGGAGCCGTTTCCAGAAAAACTGAATCGCACCCTGATTAACGTTGGGGCGGGTCCTCCAGATAGTCTGGGCTACCTGCATGAAGGCCTTCGACGCTGGTGCTTCGGGAAAAGCCTCGAGCAAAGCTCTTTGCTGCAGCACCGATTTGGTTACCGAGGTATCGTGGGGAATAGTCCCCAGGTAGTCGAGCGAGAGTCCGTCCATAAAGTGATCGGCGACCTTGCTGAGTTTTGCGAAAATGGATTTCCCCATGGATTCGTTTGCAGCCGAGTTGATAAGGACTCGAAAATATCGTTCGGCGTGCTTGGAATAGAGCACTTTTATCAGAGCGTATGCATCGGTAAGTGAAGTCGGTTCCGGTGTTACTACGATGATCCGTTCGTGAGCCGCCAAGTTGAAATAGAGCACGGTATCCGAGATGCCCGCACCGGTGTCTATGAGCAGCACATCGATGTCGGTCTCCAGACCTTCGAGCAGTTCGAGAACCAGCAGCTTCTGCTCATCCGTGAGCCTGGTGAGTTCCTGCACGCCCGAGCTCGCAGGCATGATCTTCACGCGGCCCGGACCATTGACAAGAACCTCTTCGAGCCGTTTTTCCCCGCTCAACACATGACTCATGTTGTACTTTGGAGTAAGCCCCAGAAGGACATCGATATTGGCCAGTCCCAGGTCGGCGTCCATTATCAGCGCTCGGAGCCCCATGCGGTCCAAGGCCACCGCAAGATTGATCACCACGTTGCTCTTGCCCACCCCGCCCTTTCCGCTTCCGACCGCCATTACCCTGACCGGTTTTTGCAGCGCCGGGATGGCTGTGGAAACAGCGCTGCCCATTTGGATTTCGTTGTTTTCTTTTTTTCTGAGTCCTACCGCCTGATCCATCTATTTCCCCTTTTATGCAGCTTTATTCTCCGCCGGGAGCAAGAACGAAAGCAGCCGCTTCTGAGTGGCAGGTTCGATATCTTCGGGCACCCTTTGCCCCGTACCCATGAAGGAGATCGGGTAATCGAACCTCAGCAACTGGTTGAGAATGCACCCGTGGTGAAAGGTCTCGTCGAGTTTTGTAAAGATGAGACTGTTGATATTAATTTCTCGAAAATGAATAATTGTCTGCTTCAGGTCTTCGTCCTTCGCCGTAGCGCTTAGGACCAGAAAATGGCTCAACCTCTGAGCCTTACTGAACACCGTGTGCAAGTGGTTCACATGCTCGCGGTTTAGATAGTTCCTGCCGGTGGTATCGATCAGCACGGCGTCACAATGCCTGAAATCATCGAGCGCAGCCGTTAGTTCCGTCTCGCTCTGGGCCACGCTGAAGGGTACTTCCAGGATGTTGGCGTAAGTTTGAAGCTGATCTACTGCGCCAATGCGGTACGTATCCAGCGAAATAATTCCCAGCCCCAGTTGGCGCTTTATCTTGAGATAAGCCGCCAGCTTGGCGAGAGTAGTCGTTTTTCCGACCCCCGTAGGTCCCAGAAAAGTGAAAACCCCCGGACCGCTCGAACTCGAGATTGCTTTGAACGGCCTGCCGCAACTGATTTTCGCAACAAACCGCTTGCAGAAAGCGTCGTATATCTGGGGCCTGTCGACCGCATCACCATTAAGGTCCGATACCGCCTTGCTAAGAAGAATGAAAACCTGCTTTTCGTCCAGACCTCGAACAAGAAGCGAATGATAAAGCTCGGCCAGCGGCTGGTTTGCCTGGAGCTGAGCCAACTGGTCCTTCGAAGAGATAAGCAGCGAGAGGAAGCTCTTTATCTCCTGAATACCGTTTAGCATTTCGGCTGAAGCGTCCCCGTGCGCTGGATTCCCGGAGGCGGGGGCGGGCTGTTGCTCTCGAGCGGCGCTCACTTCGAACCCCGACTCCCCCTTCCTGCTGCTCAAAATAATAGCGTCCGGTCCGAGCTCTTTTTTGAGCATGGACAGCGCCTTTTCCATAGTAGCGGCCTTGAAAGTCTTAACCTGCATGTTCCATCCTGATTATGCCGATTGAACGGATTTCAAGGGAATTGCTCAATTCATTGTGACTAATCACCGCCACATCCGGCAAAAAGCGCTCAAGAAGCTTTCTCAGGTGGCGCCTTATTGCAGGCGAGCAGAGCAGGACAGGGTGATACCCCAGGCTGACCGAGCGCTTAACCTCGTCGCTGGTCGCCTGCAGGAACTGCTGGAGGAATCCGGGGTCGAGGCTAAGAAAGCTGCCGTGCTCCGACTTCTGGATCCCGCGTGTAAGTTTTTCCTCCAGGGACTGCTGGAGCGACAGGACCGGGAATTTCTGATCTTCGGTCTCATAGGGACGCGTGATGGTGCGCGCCAGGACCTGACGGACATATTCCGTAAGGATATCGGGGTCTTTAGTGATCGCCCCGTAATCGGCCAGAGTTTCACAGATCGATTGCAGATCTCGAACGGTGACTCCCTCACGGATAAGATTCTGAAGCACCTTTTGAATGACCCCCGGCGAGAGCAGGTTGGGAACAAGTTCATCAACCAGCTTTGGCTGCTGAAGCGCGAGGTTGTCGAGCAACTGCTGCATCGTCTGGCGGGTCAGCATCTGATCCGCGTACTCTTTGAAGAGCTCGGTCAGATGAGTGGCCACAACGGTGGAGGGATCTATCACCGTGTAGCCGGCCCTCGAGGCTTCCTCCCGCCTGTTTTCCGGGATCCACACGGCCGGCAGGTCGAATGCCGGGTCCCTGGTCGGAATACCCTTTATTTCTACGCTGCTTTCGCCGGCGCTCAGGGCCAGGTAATGCCCGACCATTATTTCACCTTTTCCGACCGGGTTGCCTTTGAGAAGCAACCTGTATTCCGCCGGTTTCAACTGAAGGTTGTCCCTCACGTGCAAGGCCGGGACAAGAATCCCGTATTCGAGAGCGAGCTGCTGCCGTATTGCTTTGATCCGGGGCAGCAGGTCTCCGCTCTGGGATTCATCGACCAGCGGAATAAGCCCGTAGCCCAATTCCAGTTCGAGAATATCAAGCAGAGGCGGAAGGTCTGAGCCTCCATGGGGTTTTGAGCCATCGGGCTTCTCGATCTTTTGTTTCCCATGCTCCCCTTTGCGTTTCCGGACCACATATCCGGCAAGCACGAACATGACCGTACCGACCAGAATCAGCGGAAGCGCCGGGAAGCCTGGAACAACGCTCAGAAAATAGAGCATCGTGCCGGTGATCGAGAGTGGCCTGGGATGTACGCTGAACTGCTTGCCAAAGGCGCCGCCCATGCCCGTTTCAGAGGCGGCGCGGCTCACCAGGATGCCTGCCGAGGAAGAAATTACCAGGGCGGGGACCTGTGCAACCAGTCCATCGCCAACCGTAAGCAGGGTATAGACGTGCAAGGCCTCAGATATGGGCATTCCGTTTTGAAGAACCCCTATGGCGAGGCCGCCGAAAACGTTTACGAGGGTAATAAGAATGCCCGCTATGGCGTCCCCCCGGACAAACTTGCTCGCCCCGTCCATCGTGCCGTAGAAATCGGCTTCCTGGCGGATCTGCTCGCGCCGCATGCGCGCTTCTCGGTCGTCGATCAGTCCCGTGTTGAGATCGGCGTCGATGCTCATCTGTTTCCCGGGCATCGCATCCAAAGTAAATCGGGCCGCGACCTCGGCGATGCGCTCCGTGCCCTTGGTGATCACCATGAAATTTACGATCACCAGGATTATGAATACGACGAAGCCGACTACATAATTGCCGCCCACAACGAAACTGCCGAATGCATGGATGACCAGTCCGGCAGCCTTTGTCCCTTCGTGTCCATGCAGAAGCACGAGCCGGGTGCTGGCCACTGTCAGGGCGATGCGGAAAAGGGTGGTCACCAGAAGCAAAGACGGAAAAACCACGAAATCCAGAGGCTTGTAGCTGTAGATGGCCGTAAGAAGGATGACCAGCGCTACCGAGATGTTTATTACCAGAAGCACGTCAAGAAAATTGCTGGGCAGGGGCAAAAGCATGACGGACAGGATGGCGACCATCCCTATGCCCATCATGGCGTCTCCGTCTGAAGCCACCTTCAGCCGATTTGTCAAAAGAGTCTGTCCTGCTTGCGCCTTAGCCATTCTGATTCCGCCGCATCCCTTGTTTTTGCTGGTAAATGTAAGCCAGTATTTTTGCCACGGCTCTGTAGAGTTCGACCGGAATTGTTTCCTCGAGATTAACCTGTTTATACAAAGCACGTGCCAAAGGAGGATTGGACACTATTGAAACTCCATACTTCCTGCCTGCGGCAATGATCTTCTGGGCAAGAAAATCCACGCCTTTGGCCACCACAGTCGGCGCTTGCATTCCAGTCTCATAGTGCAGGGCCACGGCAAAATGAGTCGGGTTGGTGATAATCACGCTTGCCTTCGGTATCCGCGAGAGCATTCGCTGCCTGGTGAGCGCCCTCTGGATGGTGCGGATTCTTGACTTTATCTGTGGGTTTCCTTCGCTTTGCTTGTGCTCTTCCTTGACCTCCTGCTTGGTCATCATAAGGTCTTTTCTGGTCTGCCATTTCTGGTACAGGAAATCGATAAGGCTCAGAGCGAGCATGATTCCGGCCACTCGAAACAAAAGCTTGAGAGCGAGCATTCCGGTAAGGTTCAAAAAATCGGATACCTCCCGCCCGGACAGTTCGGATAATGCGATGCGCTCGGGCCACAACACCGAGTACACGGCGTATGTCACTATCGCCATCTTGAAAATGGATTTGACAAGTTCGGTTAGAGACCTGAGTGAAAACATTCTCCGAAAGCCGCTCAGCGGATTGATGTTCCCGAGGCTGATCCGCATCGCCTCGAAGGACAGGAGAAATCCTTTCATTTGAGTAAGGTTGAGAATCACTGCCGTGGCCACGATGGTAAGGACAACGGGCGCAACCATGAAGAAAATCGAGGTTATAACGTGCGTGAAAAAACCAGAGGTGGCAAAGTGGCCGGGAACCGAAAAGGACTCTTCCGACCACGAGGATTCGATAATCTGCTTAAAATTGGCGAACATGAGATTCCGGAAAAGATAAATTGCCACCCCGCCTGTGATAAGGACGCTTACAGATGTCAGGTCGCGGCTCTTGGGGATCTGTCCCTTCTTTCGCGCCTCGTGCTGCTTTTTCCCTGTTGGCAGCTCAGTTCTTTCCTGGGTTATATTCGCCAATTCGCTGCCCTTTCAGCTGTCACCGTGTGGAAAAACGACCCCGGAGCGGCCATGTCAAAAATTACCTGACTGGTCAATTTTTTGTCCCGTCCTGATAGTCCGCCGGCAAAGCCTCCGCTGCCGGCGATTACATTGGCGCCCCCCCTTTTGCGCACAACAGTTCACGGCTGTTCTCACCCTTTCCTGAAGAGGGGCGGGGGTTTTTTAATGGCGGTCAAAAATCTCCACAGTTCCGCCGCCATTGCTTAATGCGCAAACCGTTCCAATTCACCCGAACCGGAACTCGAGACACAATGCGTCGAAATAAACGGAGACTGAGCGGGGCTTGGGGACTGTCCCCGCGAGGAAAGTTATTTCGAGAAATTCTCCAGAAAGTGGAAAAGCCGGGTAAAGGACTGGGTCCCCATTTCACCCCAGAAGATCAGGGTAAGGCCGAGGAAGAACACGCCCAGGGTGATGGTCAGAGGAAAGCTGGTGGCCAGGATATTTATTTGCGGGGCAAACTTCGACATCAGTCCGAGGCCGACCTGGGTGAGGATCAGCACGGCCAGGACCGGAGCGGCCAGCTTCACCGCCAAAATGAACAGCATACCGGAAAGCAGGAGCATTTTCGCAAACATGCCCGAATCGAGCGCAAATGAGCCGATCGGGATGGTTTTGAAGCTCTCGACCAGGATTTTCAGGATAATATGGTGTCCATTAATAGAAAGGAAAATAATGGTCGCAAGCAGTTGCGACCACACGGACAAGACCGTAAACCTCGCGCCCGTCTGTGGATCAGCGGTTTGCGAAAATCCAAATCCCATCTCGAAGCCGATCAGCTCGCCCGCCAACTGGAAAGCGCTGATTATAAGAAGCATCGAAAGGGCAAACAGTATCCCATATATCAGCTCTCCGATAACGACCGAAGCCAATGAGGCCAGCTCGAACGGAACGGGCTTGATATTTTGCCTGATAACCGGAAAGAGCATTACGGAAAAGGAGATTACGATTAAGGCTTTTACGGCTGCCGGCACTCCCTCCGAGCTGAAGATGGGCAGCATGAAAAGAATGATGCTGATGCGAAGTAGAATTGATAGAAGGATGGCGAGTTCGGTGATGTTGAGATCAACAGAAAACATCGTGGGTCATCCCGCAATGTTCGGAATGTTGAGGATAACTTCACGCAAAAAACCGGCGAGCTTCCCAAGCATCCAGGAACCAAAGATCAACAGCGCCAGAAAGGTAATGAAGATTTTTGGCACGAAAGTTATCGTCATTTCCTGAATTTGAGTGACCGACTGAAATACGCTTATTACCAGCCCGACAGCCATGCTGAGGCCAAGTATGGGCATACTTACTAGCAGCATTGTCTCAACGGCCTGCCTGCCGAATGCGATGACAAACTCGTAGCTCATTTGTTTTTAATCCTTAATTTTACTTGCTTTACTGGAAGCTCTTTACCAGAGATCCGATCAGCAGGTTCCAGCCGTCCACCAGGATGAAAAGCATGAGCTTGAACGGAAGAGAGATCATCACCGGTGGCAACATCATCATGCCCATCGAAAGAAGAATGCTGGCTACGACCATATCCAGTATTATGAACGGAATATAGAGCATAAACCCGATCTGGAAGGCCGTTTTCAGCTCGCTTATCACGAAAGCCGGAATTACGGTCGCAATCGAAAGAGATTCGGCGTTCTGCGGTTTTTCCTTTTGCGACATCGAAACAAACAGGGCCAGGTCCGCCTTGTTGGTGTGTTTGAACATGAATTCCTTGAGGGGCGCTACGCCGCGGTTCACAAATTCTTCGCCCGAAATCTTGTGCTGTTCGTATGGCACTATTGCTTCCTGGTTAATTCTCTGCCACACCGGCTGCATTACGAAAAAAGTGAGAAAGAGCGCCAGGCCGATTATGACCTGGTTGGGAGGCGATTGTTGCGTTCCGAGCGCATACCTCAAAAAGGAGAATACAATTGCGAATCGGGTAAAACTGGTCATCAAAATGAGAACTGCGGGCGCAAGCGACAGGACTGTTAAAAGGAAAACGATCTGCAGCACGCCGGATATCTGCTGAGGTCCCTTAGCGTCGTCCAGGTTCAAATTGAGGGCAGGAAGATTAATGCCCGCGGCAAAAGAAATGATCGGATGAAATAGGAAGACAAGAAGAGCAATAAGGCAAATTAGACCGAGAAAACCCAGTCGGGCTCGGAGTCGCTGACTTTTTTTCCCGTGGCGGCGGTTCATATATTCTCGATCACACCGTCAAAAGAGTTTTTGCCGGACAGGGCCGGCGCATTTACGGACAGAAGGCTTATATTCTGAGGCGAAACGCCGACCAGGACTTTGCGCTCCCCGGTGACGTTGACCAGGATCAGGTGATGGCGAGGCCCGAAAGAATGTTTGCTCAGGACTTCCATCATGGTTTGCGAGGCAGGTCTTTTCACCCGATTTCCCCATCGCCTGAGAACGTAGATGAAAGCGAAGAAAAACCCCAGCACCAGCCCCAGAGCGCCCGCCGTCTTAAATAACATTAATCCTGATTCCATTGGACGTACCTTCAGTGCGCGGGACCGCCCGCGCTCCGCCTTCTTAACTTAATTATCCCAACTGTTTTACTCGCTCCATCGGGCTGACGATGTCAGTTATTCTCACCCCGAATTTTTCGTTGACGACGACGGCCTCACCACGTGCTATGAGCTTCTGGTTTATCAGAATCTCGAGGGGCTCACCAGCCAGCTTGCTCAATTCGACAACCGAGCCCTGGCCGAGGTGAAGCAAATCGTTGATCAGGATCTTGGTGCGGCCGAGTTCAACCGAGATTTCAAGGGGGATGTCCAGCAGGAAATCCAGGTCCTTTATGCTCTTTTGTCCATCACCTTTTTCCAACTTCGGGAATTGAGCTTGTTCATTTTCCATTTGTTTCGCCTTCCCATTCAGAAGAAAGAACCCAGCCTGCTACTCACCGTTGCTTATCTCGCTATGTATCTGGAAGGCCAGATTCCCACGGCAGATTCCCGGGGTCGCCCTTAATTTCCCCATTCCTTCCACTTTCACAAGAAGCGGTTTGTTGGCTTCATTATCGAGCATTATGACGTCGCCGATTTCAATATTCATCAGCTCCGCGCCTTTTATTGAAGAACTGCCCAGCTCGACGGCAAGCTCCACCGGCACGTCGTAGAGGAGTTTTCTCATGCGCGATATCCATTGCCCGTCAACTTCAAGATGGTCGCTCTGGAAGTTCGCGTAGAGCTGCGACCTGATCGGTTCGATAGTAGCGTATGGGAGCACGAGGGCCATTCTTCCGATCATGCGGTCCATTTCGATTTCGTACCTGACCACTATCACAACGTCCGTTGAAGGGATAATTGCTGCAAACTGGGGATTTACCTCAGATCTGACGAAATTGAACGAAACGGCCGTAACCGGCTGCCATGCCTGATCGAGGTCATGAAGGACCTGTTTTACCACTTTATCTATCACACGATATTCGATCGAGGTAAAATCACGGCCCTCTATCTTATAGCTGCCATTGCCGGTGCCACCGAAAAAACAGTCGACCAGGTTGAAGATGAGGCGGCTTTCGATCATGAACAGGACGTGCCCCCTGAGCGGCTCAATCTTGAAAACATGCAGGCTCGTCGGCACAGGCAGTGTCCGGATGAATTCGCCGAACTTGACCGTCTCGGCCTGGCAAACGTTTATGTCGAGCATCCGGCGCAGTGAACCGGAAAGTGAACTGCGATGGATTTTGCCAAATCTGTCGTTAATTATGTCAAGGGTGGGCATGCGCCCACGCACGATCTTGTCCTGGTTTGTCAAATCGAAAACACGAACGTCCCCTGCCCCAGCGCCTTCTTTGTCGGATTCGATTTCGCCGTCGGACAGCCCCTTTAGCAGGGCATCTACTTCAGCCTGGGAAAGTATCTTTTCCATAGTATGTTTTGACCGCCTTCACTGGACCAAAAATTCGGTGAAATAGACATCCAGGGCCTGCCCTTTTTGAAGCATGCGGTTTAGGGTCTCCATTATCTGTTTCTTCAAAACCAGCTTGTCTTCCGGACGCATAACCTCCTCGCATTCTTTGCTGGAAAGCAGCGTCAGAACGAGGTCCTTCATTTCGAAATTGTGCGACTTACACTCTTCCACCACACTGGGCGAGCTCACCTTGAGCTTGATCGTGGTTTTCAGAAAACGCTTTCCGCCCGGATCGGCCAGGTTGACCAGGAAGGTGTCCATTTCATAGTAAACCGTGCTCTCTATCGGCTTTTTTTCCTCCACACTCTTGGCAGGCGCCCGGACAAATTTGAAGTAGGCGCCCGCTCCTCCTCCACCCAGCAGCACTAATAAAAGGGGTATGATGATCAGAAGCTTCTTTGATCCGGGTTTTTCCTGGACTTCCTTCTGTTCTTCTTCAGGAGGCATTTTTCAAGGCCCTTCCTATATGCTGCAAAATTTCATGCGGAGGTTAATGATCTGCCGGACAGACCGAATGAGCAATGAGCATGCCAGAACTGAAAACATGAGAAACCGCACGGGT
>JBELAB010000440.1:0-2655 GCA_049509275.1 Syntrophobacteraceae bacterium
ATTATAATACTGCAATTGCCGATTACGTAATTTGCTTCGGTCTGGCCAAAGAACTCGTTCACAGTTAGTCCGAATTCATCTCGCGCCCATTTGAGCGTTTCATCGCCCACAGACTCCCCACCCGAGGCAATGCTCCGGAGACGAAGAGAGTATTTGTTTTTAATTCCCTTAATTTCGCGCATCATCCTCAAGCCCGTTGGCCAGATGAATGTGCAGGTGACACCATATTTATTCAGCATGTAAAGTGCCTTCTCAGGATCGAATTTGCTGTCACGATAGGCCAGGATGGGAACCCCGTAGTGAAGGCAAGGGTATAGCGAATCAAAAATTCCTCCAACCCACGCCCAATCCGCAGGGCTCCAGAAAACATCTCCCTCCCTGGGGAAAAAATTATGACAAAGCTCCACGGAAGGATAATGGCCCAGCATGACCCGGTGGGCATGGAGAGCACCCTTGGGAGGTCCAGTCGTCCCCGAGGTGTAGACCAGAAGCGAAGGATCATTTGCTTTTGTTTTTAGCCATTGGAACTCGGAAGATGCTGCATCGAGCGCCTTCCAAAAATCGATTTCGCCCTCCATGGCCTTGCCAACCACGATTATGTGTTTCAATTCCGGCAGGTTGGAAAGCACTTCCCTGATTTTGTAAGCATCTTCTTCAGCTACTACTACGGCTTTTGCTCCACTGTTTTGGAGTCGGTATTCAAGGGCTTCCTTCTGAAACAGCACGGAAAGGGGAAGAACTATGGCGCCAAACTTATAGGTCCCCAGATGGGCGACGACGGTTTCCGGCCGCTGTTTGAGGACTATCGATACGCGATCGCCCGGCATGACCCCAAGACCTTTGAGCACATTCGCAAATTTATTGGAAAGCCGGATCAAATCACCAAATGTCACCCTCAGCTCTTTTCCCTCATCATCTTCAAGTAACAGCGCCACTTTTGAAGGCTCATCGGCATGTTTGTCACACATGTCGTATCCCATATTCAAATACTCCGGAACGTCACACCTGAAAGTCTTACAGATTTGATCGAAATCTTTTGTGCTGTGTGGAATGACAGATGGGACTTTCATCGATTGACTCCTTCTTTCCACTATTCCAGAAACGGATTCTCAACTAATAATGGATCTAACGCTGTGGCCTGTTTTTCCGAAAGGGCCATCTCTTTCCGTCGCAGGGTGGCTCTTTTATCCTTTCTCAGCAATCAGTAGATCTGATCCGAATCTTTCTGTGCTCGAGTTATTTTTGCCCGCCTGGAAGGGCAACGCTGTGGAGCGACCCGAGGCACGAACCGTTTGGTTCACTGCTCAATTCCATTGAGTTTTCCCCGCCCCCAGAGCGCCCTTCCCGGTTTTGCCCCCGTGTGCTCTCCATTTTCGATTACACGAACACCGTTTACCAGCACATGTTTCACGCCGGTGGCATACTGGTGCGGGTTGTCATACGTTGCCCGGTCGGCGATCGTTTCCGGGTCAAACACCACCAGGTCCGCAAAATACCCCTGTTTGATCAATCCTCGGCGGTCCAGGCCCAGGTTGGCGGCGGGAAGGCCCGTCAAGCGGCGGATCGCTTCCTCAAGAGAAATTACCTTTTCCTCACGCACATATTTCCCAAGCAGCCTGGCGAAGTTTCCATAGGCGCGCGGGTGGGTCGACTGGTTTAGAAACACGCCTTCCGCCGGGATTGAAACCGCATCCGAACCCAGAGATACCCAGGGCCGGCGGATCTCTTTTTTGATGTTTTCTTCGCTCATGACGAATGTGGCCACGCGCGTAGCGGCCTTATCTTCCTCAACCAGTTCGAGCGTTGTTTCAACCTGGTCTTTTCCACGAATCCCGGCGGCCTCTTCAAGGGTCTTGCCGGTGAGCGGGCGCAGGCTTTCGGCGTTGAAGCCGGCCAATATCGTTTTGGGCATCCGGCCTCGCAGGCGCATTTCATCGCCGATCTTTTTGCGCAGCACGGGGTCTCGAAGCCTGTCGAGCAGGGCCTCGTCTCCGCCTTCGTGCGCCCAAGCCGGCAGCCTAGATGAAAGCCTGTTCGAACTTGCCGTGTAGAGGTATATGTCGGCGGTTATACGCAAACCCTCCCTGCGAGCCGTTTCGATCATCGAAATTATACGGTCGATTTTGCCCCAGTTTCTTTCTCCACCAGCTTTGAGGTGATAAATCTCCGCCGCAATCCCGGCCTCCCGGCTTATTCGAAAAAGTTCTTCAACCGCTTCGATCAAGCCGTCCCCCTCGTTTCGCACGTGAGAGATATACATTCCGCCGTACTTGGCCGCAGTGCGGCACATGGCGATAAGCTCATCGGTTGTTGCGAACATATCCGGCGCGTAACCCAGTGAGGAGCCGACGCCCAACGCCCCAGCCTCCATCTCTAGCCGAACCAGTTCGCACATCTTTTCGAGTTGAGCCGGGGTCGCCCTTTTGTTCTCCAGGCCGATGACATTTTCCCGTACGGTTCCAGCGCCTACGAAGGAGGCGGCGTTAGGGGAAATTCCCCGCTTCTCGAGATAGCTCAGGTATTCACAAAGCGTGGTCCAGGCAATATCAAATTTGAGTTCACCCTGCGCGGAAATAGTCCGGCGCTTCATTTCCGGGGTGAGCGGACCCATCGATTCGCCTTCTCCGAAGATTTCGGTGGTAACCCCCTGGCGGA
>JBELAB010000441.1:0-3049 GCA_049509275.1 Syntrophobacteraceae bacterium
GCAGTCAAAGCCACATACCCCTGCACCGAAATGTGCGCCGGGCAGATCGCCTTGCACGGGGAGGTGCCGCGCTTGTCGATGGTAAAAGTGGGCGGAATCGCCTGGGGGTAATTTCGGTAGATCGCCTTGCGGCTGTTCAGGCCCATGTTGAAGTTGGCGGGAAGGTCGATGGGGCAGACTTTGGCGCATTCGTCGCAGCCGGTGCACTTGTCTTCCCGCACAAAACGCGGATGGTGCGTTACGGTAAGGGTAAAGTTTCCGGGCTCGCCATTCAGCTTTTCGACGCTGGTCTTGGTCAGGATCTCGATATTGCGGTGGCCTGCCAGTTCCACCAGCTTGGGGCCCATCATACAGGAAGAACAATCGTTGGTAGGGAACGTCTTGTCGAGTTGCGACATCACGCCGCCAACGTTTGGCTTCTCCTCGATCAGATATACCTTAAACCCGGAGTTGGCTATGTCCAGAGCGCTCTGGATTCCGGCTATTCCGCCCCCTACAACGGCGACCGCCCCTATTTTCTGTCCCTGCCTCATTTGCTCTACCTTTGCTCTACCTTTTTTTGGTATCCGTCATTCCAGATCTGCGAAGCGTAGGAACCGGATCGACAAAATGCCGGGACAACGTGTTCGATGCGCCTGGAAGCCCTGCCGCAATGCCGATCAACTCGGTAAAATAAACTACGGGCAGCCCGAAGACCTTGCCCGTTTCAGCTTCGATCTTCGCCTGGTACATGTCGAGATTTAGCTGGCACATCTGGCAAGAAACCACGATTGCCAGAGCGCCGACGCGCTTTGCCATCTCGAGGATCTTGGCGACCATCTTGACACCCACCTCGGGGCGCGACACCATGAGGCTCGCCCCGCAGCATTCCGTCTTGTATGCCCAGTCCATGCCGGTTGCGCCGAGCGCTTTGACTATCCTGTCGATGCTCTGCGGGTTTTCGTAATTCGGTTCCCCGGTAACCTCCGGCGGGCGGCTTGCCATGCAGCCGTAATAAGATACGACTTTTAGCCCGCTCAAAGGATTTTTCACGCTCGATGCGATTTTTTCGAGCATCTTATCCGTTGCGAAAAAATTGGCCAAGTCCCAGATTTTCGGTGTGGAAAGACCGAGGCGGGTCCTAAAACCTTCGCTTCCTTTTTTGATTTCGTGGACCGCGGATTTGAGGCGGTTGAAGCAAAGCGGACAGGGGACCAGCATATCCGGATTCCCGACCCCTTCGGCCAGCTCTAAATTGCGTCCGGGCAGGTCGATGCTCGCCAAGTGGTCGATGCTGTGGGCGGCAGTGGCGCCGCAGCAGTTCCAGTCCGGTATTTCCTGCAGTTCGACCCCCATGGACTCGCAGACACCGTGGATCGAAACAGCATAGTCCCGCGCCGTGCCTTCCAAGGAACAACCGGGATAGTAGGTAACTCTCATAAATCGGTTCCTGTCTCTATCTGGAGGAGCGAATAATTGCTTTTACTTTTGATCTTCCCTTGATCTTGCCGGGCATAAGCGGCATCCGGTTTTTGCCGAAAAGCCCCAGGGCCTGCTTCAGGTCGTTTCGTATCTCCCCGGTCCGGAGCTTTTCGCCAATCTGGCCGGTCTTGAGCCACCAAGCCGGCAGCAGAGCACCCTCAAATACGCGGCCGCTAAGCCGGATGTTTTCAAGAAAAGCCTGGTGGAATCCCGCGACCCTGGGCATAGCCGGGGCGACACCGGCCCTTACGGCCAGTTCCTTGAAGTAGTCCATCAGTTCGGCTATCCGAACCCCGTTCGGACACCTTGTGCTGCATGTCTCGCACGAAGCGCATATCCAGATAGTTTTCGATTGCAGGATCTCGCGCGTTTGGCCGAGGACCGCCAGCCGGATTATCTGGTCCGGGAACAGGTCCATCTCGAAAGAAGCCGGACAGCCGTTCGTACATTTCCGGCACTGGAAGCATTCCGCAGCGTTGAACGGCCCGGACGCCTCGGCTCTTTCAAGAAAGCTGAAATCGGGTGTCAAAGCGGTTTGTTCCATAACAGACATGCTCCAAAACTCTCCTCGAAAGTGGGGAAAAGATCCGGACTAACAAGGGATGATGAAAGACCGAATCATGGCTGAACTTTCACATGGAAACCATTGCGTAACGGAAACACCGGGGGGAGCTTTTTTCGAAAGGACTCCCTTATTCGATACCTGACCGGGGGAAGACCGGAGGTAGTGTTCGAAGAATCCGCATATGTATTGCGATCGAAAACCCGCTATCCCATATCAGCAACAGAATCCGCCTGCCCGTTCCTGTTAGCTATGCCGGGCCGCAATCTGTTAAAACGATTGTGATTTAATTAACATTTAACGAATTACCCCGACAAGTTCTTAATAACATTTTTTGTCCACAAGTCCAATGAAAATGCACATGAAAATGCACAAACTGCACCAGATCCACGGGGACCAACAGAAGGCAAACGATCACCGAACAAACGCCCGGATTAATAAACAATGAAGCAGGAAAAAACCGACCGGGCTATGTCAACCTCTGTCCGGCTCATGGGAGAAAAAGCACTATCCGCTCCGGCGACATGTCGGCGGCAATGCTGGCGGGATAAACGTCGGCGCGGGCCGCATTGATGGCCCGGCAGCCAATGTCGGTGGGGAAAACGTGAACCTTGAACGTATGCTTCAACGCCTCCATGTGCTCATGGAGCAGGATGGCGACGGAATAGGCTTCCTCTCAGGACAACGTCGCCACCCGGGAAGTGAGCATGATTTCGGAGCTCAATACCCAGCCGGCGTATGCCCCTGTGTCGGCACGGCGACCCTCGCCCGCACACCTGCAGCCACCAGCGCATGACTCGGGGTCAGGATGGTTCGCTAATCCTTTCCTGTACGGCTCTTTCATCGGCAACTCCAAGACGCTTTATCCCGGCGTTTTCCATGAGACCTGCACTTCCCACTCCTAACTTCCGAGTGCTCTTGCGGACCCGACGCGGATCATCACCCCTCTCGTTCAGCACTTTGCAAACCTCTTCGCCTCAGCCTTTAGAGACCTTCGTGAGCAGCTTGCCGGCAAGTCCCATCTCC
>JBELAB010000442.1:0-2628 GCA_049509275.1 Syntrophobacteraceae bacterium
GAGCCGGATAAAGCCCGAGCACTCAGTAAACATCTGCTCGTCTCATCACGGCTTCACCCTCCTTGGAGGCGATCCTTACGCGGAGATGCTCAAGACTATCCGCGATGTCATCGAGGAGCGTACCGGATGCAAAAATATACGCCTTCGCGCCGGGGTTGGCCTGCGATTTCGGGAAACAGAGGAGTACATCCGCCGTTACAAGCTCGACGAGTACTTTAATGGCAAGGCCAGGGGCGTTGCTCCAGTTGACGAGGGAGTTGCGATCGAGACCGAAATCGGCACCCTCTACGGAATAAAAAGAATTTACGACGCAGACTGGATCGTTCATGCCCACAACAGCGACGTGCGCGAGGTCCACTTTCACCGCATGGTGGACCGGGCAGTAAAACCTTTCGGCATGTCATACGCCAGGATCGAGACCCGGTCTACCTACCATCAAAACCTGGGGCCCAGGGCTGCAAACTTCACCGCCCGCGCGATTTTCGATTCACCCTACGTTCAGGATAAATTCGCCTTCTCCTGTTTTCTGACGGTGGTCCCTCATGGCATCCTGGGAGTCGATGCCGATAACGATTTGTATAGCCTCAACGAACGCGTCACGGAGGTGGGGTGCCGCTACTACGGTAAAATGATGACCCTGTTCGGCGAAGTGGACGAGTGTATTGCCGCCCTGGATTTTCCCTGCCCTGTCCCCTATGTATTCTCCGCCGGGGTTATCTACGCCAACCTTGTGGGCGCCAACACCGATTTGTTCGATCTCGAATCGCCCCTTCCCGCATACACCTGGTACACTGAAGCGTTTTACGGCAGAAAGGGCTTTCCCCTCCTGCCTGAAATCCCAAGACTCAACCCCGCAATCAAAATGTGCATGCACAGCTATGCCTGGACCGGCTATCCGAGTGCCTTTTTCAGTGAGCATATCCCGACTGTAGTCGTCGGGCAGGAGCAGGCGGACCTCTTCAACCGGGACCCGCAAAACCTCAATTATATGAAACATGCCGTTTTGTCGGAATCGGCCGAATCGGCCATGGAGTTTGCCCGAAAGCTTACAGGCACCGAAAAGGTGCTCATTTTCGACGGTGCGCCGGGTGGAATCAATTTGAGCCAGCCGCTTCGGGATTTACTGCTTGCCAAAGCGCCTGAAGTGAACCGGCGCGTGGAGGAAGAGCTTATTCCAAAATGGCTGAGGCAACGTGGTGTTTTAGCCAGGGCGGTCGCCGCCTGATTCCGGGGAGCCGGGCGCGTTTTGTGATTTTCCGATGGGGGATTGCCGGGAGCAGGGAGCGAGAATTCCCGCTTCCCGCTCCGACATCGGATGGTCGGAAACAAGGCGGCTTCATTAGCGAAGATATTTTCAACAGCATGGGTGAAAGAAGATGACACCTAGATTTGCAGGCCGTATTAAACGGGCTCAGAAGGCCATGGCTATGGCGGAACTTGACGTCCTGGTCGTGACTAACAGGGAAAATCTTATCTATTTTACCGGGGTTACCCAGATCGAGTGCCTCGCCCTTATCATACCGAAGCAGGACGAGGCATGTGCTGTAGCTCTCTGGCTCGATGCCGATTACGTTCGCGACCAGTCGGGACTTAAGACCCATGCCTATTTCTTTCCCCGTCAGAGCATCGGTCCTGCGATTTGCGAAAAAATCCGTTCCTTCGGCTTCAAAGACCCACGAATAGGCTTCGAAAGATATTTCGTTGATTTTGCCGTTTATGACGCTTTTCGGTCGGCATTTTCCGAGCGGAATTTCGTCGGGGCGGGAGAGCTTTTCTACAGGCTTCGTTCCGTGAAGGAACCCGAAGAGTTGAACCTGATCAGGCGCGCCTCTCAGGCGGTCTGCAAGGGCATGGATGCGGCGATGAAAGCGGTCCGTCCCGGGACAGCGGAACTCGATGTGCTTGCCGAGGCCGAATACGCAATGCTGCGGGCCGGCTCCGGGGGTTCGCCTTTCCGTCCCCAGGTGGTTTCGGGAGATCGAACCCTGCTTGCGCATCCGACTGCAAGCTCCCGGAAAATTCGAGATGGCGAAGTGGTTGTAGTACACCTTGGGGCGACATTCGAGGGATATTGCTCAAAAATGGCGAGGACTGCCGCCATGGGTGTTGTGCCCAAAGAGCAGGCCGATGTTCATGCTCTGCTCCTGCGCGCCCTGGAGCGAGCGGAAGCAACTTTGAGACCCGGGTCCACATCGGGCGAAGTAGATGCTGCTGCCCGTGATGTGGTTGAGCAGGCAGGGTTCGGGAAATCCTACCTTGAGTCGGTCGGCTATGGAGTCGGACTCCGCCAATCCGAATTTTATCCGATCATCGGGCGTGGCCGCACTGAAATCATAGAAACCGGCATGGTGATCGACCTGCTCCTTCCGACAATTTATCGCAAAGGCATTGGCGGCCCAAGGATTACGGACGTCATTCATGTGGGCGAAAGGCAGAACGAGCTTCTTACCGGCTATCCGCGCGATCTCGTAAGAACATGATCCCGGTTCCGGTAAGCCAATGGCCTCGCATCATCTTCTCCTATCTAGCCTTCTGCGGGTCAGACTAATCTGGAATCTTGGACAGGTAATCGGCATAGGCCAACCGGATGCCCTGGCCGAGGGGGGTAGAGGGCAGCCAGCCGATGCC
>JBELAB010000443.1:0-2628 GCA_049509275.1 Syntrophobacteraceae bacterium
GCGCGGCACGGCCAGAATGCTGCCGAACAGATAGCTCATCAGGTCCGCATTATATCCCGGTGTGAGGTCGATCATTATGATTCCCAGGGCCATTCCCACGGCCCACAAGACCCCTACGACAGTATCGGCCCTCTGCTTGTTTTTCAGTGTGACGGCGGACATGATCATTGCAATCACCAGCGCAAATCCGACCGCCCCGGCAAGCGGCGCAATCCCGAAAAAAAAGGCCAATCCGATTCCGCCGTAAGCGGCGTGAGCGATTCCACCCGAGATGAAAACGATCCGGTTTACAACGACAAGCGTTCCTATGATCCCGCAAGCCACGCTGGCAAGCAATCCGGCAAGAAGCGCGTTGCGCATGAATTCGGATTGGAAGGCATCGAGCATTTCTCAGGAGTCCTCGTGGTCGTGCCTGCGCAGAACGCGATGAGGCACCCCGCCATGAACTATTAGATCAACGGGGCATTGGTAAGCTGAATGCAGCACTTCTTCAGTGATTTCGCCCGATTCGTGATAGTAAAGGGTCCGATTCAGGCAGGCGACGGAGTTGATGTAGCCGGATAGGACGCTCATGTCGTGGCTCACCACGACGATGGTGATCGCAGCGTTCAATTTTTTCAGCAGGTCATAGAGGTCGGTTTGGAACTGAGCGTCCACGCCGGCAGTAGGCTCGTCCATGAGCAGGATTTTCGGTTCGACGGTAAGCGCTCGGGCAATCAGCACCCGCTGCCTCTGGCCGCCGGAGAGCTTGCCGATTGGCCGGTCCCGGTACTCCCACATTCCAACTTGTTCCAATACCCGTCTGGCAAGGGCCCTGTCTTCTGAAGTGTATCGGCGCTCACGCCCCCTGCGGCCGAGCCTGCCCATAAGCGCAACATCCTGAACGGAAATAGGGAAATCCTTGTTAAGCCCCGTATCCTGCGGGACATACCCAAGCAGTCCGGCTGCTTCCAGGGGCGTCTTGCCGAAAGCCCTCACGGTCCCCTGCGCGGGGTTCAAAATACCCAGGATGATCTTGAGCAGGGTGGTTTTGCCACTGCCGTTAGGTCCGATTATTGCCAGGAAATCCTGCTCCTCCACCTTCAGGTTGACGTCCGCCAAGATGGGATAGTTGTTATAGAAAAACGAGATATTGTGCAGCTCAATAGCCGAAACGGGCATATTCGATCACTCCCTATTGCCTGCCAAGAGCGGCTGAAATTTGCCCGGCCACCTGCCGGAGGTTTTTTTCCCAGTCGGGCGCCAGGTCGTCGGCCTGGACCAACCTGCCGCCAACCGCGTCGGCTATGGTCTGGGCTGTCTTGGGCGAATATTGCGGCTGAACGAATATGACTTTTACTCCGAGCTCGCGAGCGCGTTTTATGAACTCATCAAGCTCTCTTGCCTTCGGCTCCTTTCCTTCAACTTCCACCGGCGCCTGCTCGAGCCCGTATGCGTCGGCAAAGTAGCCCCAGGCAGGATGAAAAACCATGAACGGGCCCGATTTTGCCCCTGTCCCAAACAGGCGGGAAAGGTAAAGGTCCAACTCAACCAACTCGGAAACGAATTCCTTGTAATTGCTCTCGTAAGAGGCGCGGTTCTGCGGATCGGACGCGGCAAGGGCTTCAAAGATTGTCCGAGCCTGGAGGATCACCAGAGGCGGCGAGAGCCAGATGTGAGGGTCGCCTGTTTCTCCATGAGAGCCGCCGCTGTGCGGTTTGGCGCCCTCGCCGGGATGCGAATGGGCTTCAAGCGCCCTTTTTTTAATATCTTTTTCGGTGTGTATCACCAGGATTTTTGGGTTTACGGAAATGATTTTAGGAAGCCAAATGTCTTCGAACGGAACTCCACAGGCGAAGTAAATCCTGGACCGGTCCAGCGCAGACATCCCCCCGGGCCTGGGTTCGTATGTTTCCGGCGTTGCCCCCGGAGGGACCATTACCTCAGCTTCGACGCATTTTCCTCCAATCTTCTCCACAAAATACCGCTGAGGAAGAATACTGACGGCGACATGCATCGGTCCCTGGGCCAGGGCCAGGCAGGGCTGGATGCTACATGTCAGCACAAAGATCAAAAAGATTTTCAAAAAGGCAATTATCATTGCGGCATCCCAATCGATCTGTTTCCCGCAGAGGCGCAGGCGCCGTTTTCCAGGTTTCCCGACGCACATGGAGCCGCGCACACGGTGCACTTGGAGGAGCCTGGAGGACCTTTACGTAATGTGTATGATATGGGATTTTGCTCCCGAGCGCCATATGCTAATTTAATTAATGCATTCCTTTCGACTATAACTCCACTGATATCCAATGCCGGTACCGGTCGTCCAGGCGGGTGAGACCCGCTTTCGAGGCCGCATCCAGCGCCTGCCTGAACTCCGCTGAAGTGATTCGGCGGTTTATCGTGCCGTTCGCAAGAGCCCTGCCGCAGGGGTGGTACTGGTCCATAATGTTGATGTAGGTCTGAGCCGAGATTCGCGTGGCTATGAAATCGGCAATTTCAGCCGTTCCGGAGAGACCGTTCGGCATTACGAGATGCCTCACCAGCAGGCCCTTTTGAGCCAGCCCTGTCCCATCCAAAACCAGGTCACCCACCTGCCTGTGCATCTCCCGAATGGCTTCACGCGCCCGCTCGGGGTAGTCCGGTGCGTTA
>JBELAB010000444.1:0-2621 GCA_049509275.1 Syntrophobacteraceae bacterium
GGCCGTTATGGACCCGAACCCCTTGTTCAATGACGAGGAATACGCAAAGAAATCGCCCTGGGGGGGCCTCATTGCCCATCCCCTGTTTTTCACCGCAATTGGTTTTTATTGCACCAGCACAGGACACAGCAGTTGGATCAGGACCCCGGGCGCTTACAATCCAGGGCAAAAGAATCTGATATTCGAGCCTTTCAGGGTCGGGGATATCATTACGCTGAAACTTAAGTCGACGGACAAGTGGATCAAGCGCGGGAAACATTATCTGCAGTTCCAGCAGGATTTTATCGATCAGCATGGGACCTTGAAAGTAAGGCGCTGGCCGACGCTGATCGTGCCACCGACCCGTGCCGAGATGCGCAAGTTCACTGCCCCGGGATTGGAAGAGTGAAGAAAAATTGTACATGTAAATTTAAAATATTAAGGAGCCAGGGAGAAATGGCATCAAATTTTGAAAAAACAGAGCTGGGCCACCAGCTTCCCGAGGTCGTTCGAAAGGTAAACCAGGACGTTATCGACAGGTTTGCAGTAGGCTCTTTCGATTACAACCCGCTGCACCTCGATCCGGAATGGAAAAAGAAAATGAATCTGCCGGGAGGGGAATCGACGATTGCCCATGGTCAGATGACGATGTCCTTTATGGCATCCGCACTTACGGACTGGGCGTATCCCCTTGGAGGAAAGGTCACAAGGATCGATGCCAAGTACATCAAACCGGTGCTGCCGGGCGAGGCCATTACAGCCGGGGGCACGGTCACGGCAAAACATTTTCACGGGGAGGGAAAGAATTTTGTCGTGATTGAGATTTTCGCTCAGAATCAGAATAAAGAAAAAGTTGCGGTCGGCGAAGCGAATGTCGTCCTACCCTGAGACGGGATATTCTCTATCGGGTGGGTATTGCATCGATCGGCTCCGGCAAAGCCTGTTAATCCTTCCGGACCGGGCTGCGCCGTCAGCGAGGTCCGGTTTAACCGGCGGGCAAGATCGAAAACCTGCCCTAAACAGGGTTCTGGCATTATAAAGGGGAAAATACATGTTATTAGGGGACATCCCATCGAGAAACGCCATCTTTTACCCGGAGAAGACGGCGGCGATCGAGGGCCGGACGAGATACACCTTTGCGCAATTCAATGAGAGGGTGAATCGGCTTGCGAACGCCATCTCCGCCATGGGTCTGGTGGAGGGGGACAGGATGGCCGTCCTCAATCATAATTGCTTTCAGTATATCGAATTGTATTTCGCCGCCGCCAAGTGCGGAACGCCTTTGGTTCCTCTGAATTTTCGGTTTAGTCCTGACGAACTGGCTTATGTTATGAATGATTCAGGAGCCAAGGCCTTCTTTTTTGGAAAAGATTACGCCCCCTCTGTCGAGTTCCTGAGGAAAGATGCCCCGGCAATCAAGCATTTCATATGCATTAATGCGCAGTTATCCGGCGTAGAAAACTACGATGAGATCATTGCCGGTTCGCATGCAGGGGAACCCGCCCGGTGCCTCGATGAGAACGATGTCGCCATCCTGTGCTACACCGGAGGCACGACCGGCAAGCCCAAGGGGGTGATGACAACGCACCGCAATGTAATAACGAGCTGCTATAATACAGTCGTGGAAAGGGAGCTGAGCAACAGGGATGTCTTTCTGAATGTTCTTCCTGTTTTTCATGCGGGGGGCGCCAACAGCATGTTTGCATTCGCATTCCTGGGCGCGACGAACATTTTCATGAGTACATCCGGCATTGACACGATTCTGCAAACTGTGGAGGCCCACCATGTGACCGATTTTGTGCTCGTTCCGACACAGATCATGTCACTGCTTGAAAATCCGCACATCGGAAAGTACGACCTGAGCAGCGTCAAGACTATTTACTACGGGACGGCCCCTATTTCCGTCGAACCTCTCAAAAAAATGATGAGGCTCATGAAATGCAGGTTATCTCAGACTTACGGGATGACGGAGACCTTTGTGCCGGTTTCCATCCTGAAACCTGAAGACCATGTCCTGGAAGGTGATCCTGATGCAGTCCTGAGAGTGGGTTCGGCAGGCCGGGCGGTCATGGGGGTCAAAGTGAAGATTGTTGACGATAGCGATCAGGAGGTCGAAACCGGGCAGGTAGGAGAGATCATAGTAAGCGGAAGCAATGTTATGAAGGGATACTGGAATCTGCCGGAATTGACCCGGGAAGTCCTGAAGGACGGCTGGCTGCATACAGGGGATATGGGAAAAATGGATAAGCTCGGATACCTCTATGTTGTCGACCGAAAGAAGGAGATGATCATTTCCGGTGGCGAAAACATATATGCGAAGGAAGTGGAGGACGTATTGTCTTCACACCCGGAGGTATCTCATGCGGCGGTGATCGGTGTCCCGGATGACGAGTGGGGAGAAGCAGTGAAGGGATTGGTCATCAGGGAGAAGGGCTCACAGGTGAGTGAAAAGGAGCTGATTGATTTTTGTAAAAACCGGCTGGCGAATTACAAGAAACCCAGGTCCGTCGAATTTATGGAAGAGTTTCCTAAATCCACGGCCGGCAAGGTGCTGAAGCGCGAACTCAGGCAGAAGTATTGGGAAGGCAGGGAGAAAAAGATTTGAGCCCTCCTTTAGAACCGAATACGGCAAAGCGAATCTC
>JBELAB010000445.1:0-2592 GCA_049509275.1 Syntrophobacteraceae bacterium
AAAAGAACTGGATGATCTTATAGATTTTGTTAAAATCTTTGGAGCGCAGGGCATGGCCTGGATCAAGATTCAGCCAGAGGGCTGGCAGTCCCCGATAGCCAAGTTCCTGCCGCAAGGCGTGCAACGGGCGCTGGAGCAGCGCCTCGGCATTGAAACCGGAGACGTAATACTTTTTGTCGCCGATCAGCGCAAGGTGGTAAATGACGCCTTGGGAAATCTGCGTGTTCGTCTCGGCCAGCAGTTGGGACTGATCGATCCGAGTGAATTCAATTTTGTCTGGATTACGGATTTTCCTCTCCTCGAATGGGACCACGAAGAGAAAAGGTACACTTCGGTCCATCATCCGTTTACCTCGCCGGTAGAGTCCGATATGGGCCTGATCGAAACACACCCCGAGAAGGTGAGGAGCAGGGCGTACGACCTAGTGCTGAACGGCATTGAGATCGGCGGCGGCAGTATTCGTATTCACCAGCAGGAGATCCAGAGGCGGGTTTTTGAAGCACTCGGGATTTCGGCTGAGGAGGCGCAGGAAAAATTCGGGTTTTTGCTCGAAGCGCTTCAGTTCGGCGCCCCTCCTCACGGCGGAGTCGCCTTTGGACTTGACCGGCTGATGATGCTTCTGTGCGGGGCCGGTTCGATACGTGAGGTGATCGCATTCCCTAAGACCCAGAAGGCGACCTGCCTGATGACCAATGCGCCCTCCGAGGCGGACGTCAATCAGCTTCTGGAATTGTGTCTAAAGGTTGAAAGCGGCTCAAGAAAGTAAGGCCATGGCTCGCTGGAACCCCAACAAACGAGTGCTCGACCACGAAAATCCGGAGCTTCGGCGCCACAACAGTCAGGAAGTGGGCGGACCCGACCTGATACGCGATATTTATCCGTACGATGAGGCGCCTCGCATTGACTTCGATCACAAGCTCCTGCCTATCGACCCGGCCGACGATATATTCATAACGGATACGACCTTTCGGGACGGCCAGCAGGCGCGGCCCCCCTATACGGTCAAGCAGATCGAGACGATATTCGAGATGCTTCACCGCCTCTCGGGCCCAAACGGGGTCATTCGTCAGTCCGAGTTTTTCCTGTACACCGATAAAGACCGGCAGGCGTTGGACGCCTGTCTTGCCAAGGGTTATGAGTATCCGCAGATAACCGGATGGATTCGGGCTGTTGAGGAGGACCTGGACCTGGTGGTCCAACTTGGTTTGAAAGAGACGGGGATTCTCAGCTCGGTCTCCGATTATCATATCTTTCTTAAGCTCCAGATGAACCGTAAGGAAGCCCTTGAAAAGTACCTGAAGATTGTCCGGGCCGCATTGGAAAAAGGTATCGCTCCAAGGTGTCATCTCGAGGACATCACGCGCGCGGATATAGGCGGCTTCTGTATTCCGTTTGCCATTGAACTGATGCGGCTCAGAGAACAGAGCGGCATAGATATAAAGATTCGTCTGTGCGATACGCTGGGTTTCGGCGTAACTTACCCCGGAGCGGCCCTGCCCAGGAGCGTCCCCAAGCTTGTGAGGGCGTTCATAGATGATGCAGGGGTCCCCGGGCGCCTCCTCGAGTGGCATGGCCACAACGACTTCCACAAGGTATTGATAAACGCCGCAACCGCCTGGCTCTATGGGTGCAGCGGAGCAAACGGGACCGTGCTAGGGTTCGGCGAGCGCACCGGCAATGCCCCTATCGAGGGCCTCATCTTCGAATACATCGGGCTAAAAGGCGCCACGAACGGAATAGATACAACCGCGATTACCGACATTGTCGAGTACTTTCAGTCGGAACTCGGCTATACGGTACCCGCAAACTATCCATTTGCAGGTGAGGCATTCAATGCAACCCAGGCCGGCATCCATGCCGACGGGCTGGTAAAGAACGAAGAAATCTACAATATTTTCGATACGCTGAAATTGTTGAAAAGGCCGATCAGCATCACCATCACCGACAAGTCCGGTGTTGCGGGCATAGCCTATTGGGTGAATCGCCGCCTGCGGTTGGATGGGGATCATCGCCTGGACAAAAGGCATCCCGGGGTCCTCAAGATCTTCAAGCGCGTGATGGGCGAGTACGAAAAGGGGCGCAATACCTCCATATCCAATGATGAACTGGAGCGGTGGTCGAGACGATACCTGCCGGAGTATTTCATCTCTGAATTCGACCGGCTCAAGCAGCGCGCCTACGCTCTTGCCGCTCACCTTGTGGAAGAGGTCGTCGAAAGTGAAATGATAAGAAGCCTCGACCCGGAGCGCCAGGAGCCTTTGCTTCAGACTCTTCTTGAACTCAACCCGTTTATACAGTACATCTATGTAACTGACAGGCAGGGGCGCAAAATCACCCGCAATATCACGCATATAGTGGATAAATCGAAGTACGAAGGCGCCAGGGTGGGAGAAGAGCTTTCCGACCGGCCCTGGTTTATAGAACCCATGAAAGACGGAAAGGTGTATGTAACCGACTTTTACACTTCGCGCTACACGGGGGCGCTCTGCATAACGGTTTCCGCCCCCATCAGAGACGCAAACGAGGAGATTGCGGGAATCCTCGGGATAGATATCCGCTTTGAGGACCTCGCCAAAATGGAGAAAAACGGCG
>JBELAB010000446.1:0-2578 GCA_049509275.1 Syntrophobacteraceae bacterium
CATTTGCATTGGGGGACGATGATTTCGTCATACGTCCCGGCGGAAAATCGAATACATAGAGAAGGACGACTATGGCACAAACTATAACAATCGAACCTATCACTCGAATTGAGGGCCACGGAAAGGTAACGATTCACCTGGATGACGCAGGGCTTGTATCCGACGCGAAGTTCCATGTGGTAGAGTTCCGCGGCTTCGAAAAGTTTTGTGTGGGGCGCACTTTCCCGGAAATGCCGGCCATCACCATGCGAATCTGCGGTATTTGCCCGATCAGTCATATGCTGGCATCCGCAAAAGCCTGCGACGGCATTCTGGGCGCCAGGATTCCTCCGGCGGCCAATAAGCTGCGCCGTTTGATCAATCACGCTCAATACACGCAGAGTCACGCGCTCAGCTTCTTCCATTTGAGCGCGCCCGACCTGCTGCTCGGAATGGAGAGCGACCCGGCCGTCCGTAACGTAGTCGGACTGATCCAGAAGTTCCCGGACCTTGCGGTGAAAGGCGTCAGGCTTCGAGCATTCGGTCAGAATATCATCCGGATGCTTGGCACCAAGTCCGTCCATCCGGCTTGGGCCGTTCCTGGTGGAGTGCGCGAATCGCTTTCCGAAGATCAGATCGATACGATCAGGCAGGGTCTGCCTGAGGCGTTCGAGACGGCCGAAATCGCAGTTAACCTGCTCAAGGACAACCTCGACAACTTTAAAGACGAGATCAGGACCTACGGCGATTTCCCCAGCCTTTTCATTGGCCTGGTTACGCCCGAAGGTGGTCTCGAGCACTACGACGGGTTGCTCCGGGTTATGGACTCCGATGGCAGGATTATCGAATCGGGCCTGCCCACTGACAGGTACCAGGAGATAATTGGCGAGGCCATCGAACCATGGAGCTACATGAAGTTCCCCTACTATAAACCGGGTGAAAATGGAAACGGCGGCGGCCTCTATCGAGTCGGACCGCTTGCGCGGATCAACATCTGCGACTTTGCCGGCACTCCTCGAGCCGACCGTGAGATCCGGCAGTTCCGAAGGATCAACCACGGCAAGCCTGTGCTGGGCAGTTTCTATGCCCACTATGCACGCCTGATCGAGATCCTGTTCTCGCTCGAAAAGATCCAAGAGCTGATCGAAGACCCACAGCTTTTCGATCCGCATCTGCGGGCCATCGCGGGCGCAAACGAGCCAATGGGCATCGGAATCATGGAAGCCCCGCGCGGGACCCTGATTCACGAGTACCATGTTGATGACAACGGCATATTAACAAAGGTCAATATGATTGTGGCCACCGGCAACAACAACCGGGCAATCAATAAGACCGTCCAGCAGATCGCCCAGGCATATATGACCGGCAAGACCAAGATTACCGAAGGCATGATGAACCGTGTCGAACACGGGATCAGGCTCTACGATCCATGCCTGAGTTGTGCGACCCATGCTGTCGGCCAGATGCCGCTCCACATCCAGGTGTTTGATCACACGGGGTGCCTGGTCGAAGAGAAGTTAAGGGATTAGGGCCTTGTTTTAACGCAATGGGCGGTTAGCCATTTGCCGCCCATTGCTCTTAAGCTGATACGATTGGCCCGAATCGCTCATTGAGGCGAATGAGCGGTCCATCGACGGGGTGGGCGTGGGTAAAGTTTTGCCCTGCCCCTTTATCGACTCGACATTCATAGCGCCGGGGGCACTGATCCCCTCGGCCGAAAGCGTCTCTTTGCCGATAACATAAAACATGGTGCTTATTCTCGCCTATGGAAACAGCCTGCGCCGGGATGACGGAGCGGGCTTTGTTTTGGGTGATGTCGTCGAGCGTATGCTTTCCGAAGCCGGATTAGAGGTTGTGCGGATTGACTCCCACCAGCTCGAGCCCGAACTTGCTCTCGACATCAGCGACGAGAAAATCTCCGCTGTTTTATTCATAGACACGCGCTCTCTCCCTGAAACACCGGGCGGCGATAACCTGCGCGTTCAATTCCGCCGAGTTGTTTCTGCCAAAAACGGGTCCCCGGGCATCGGTCACCATCTGAACCCCCAAACCCTTCTCGCCTACTCCCTATTCCTCTTCAAAAAGGAGCCCCCGGCCTGGCTGGTTACCATTCCCGGAAAAGATTTCGATCATGGAGAGGGGCTGAGCGATACCGCCCGTAAGGCTATCAATTCGGCGCCGGAAATCTTGAGTGAGTTGATTCGGCTCGTATGTGAGACTTGTTAACAATACTATGCGACGAGTGATGCACAGCCCGGAAGGCGTCCCCTGCAGTGTCCATCGTACGCGTTGGGCGTTCGCGGGATGCCTTCTTCCCATCTCTTAATTTGAATTACTATTCGTTGATGACGGGAATTGCTTTTGCTCCTTCAATTTCCAACCAGTTTAGGAAGAAGAACCTTTTTACTTTAATTTGAATTTCTGAAAAGCCGGGCCTGATTCGCAGACTGGGGGGGTAAAATATTTTGATGCCGTCCATCTCGGCCGTTAGATATTTGTCCTTCCCCTGGCGGTCAGGCTCGCCGATAGAAACCCTTGGCACGTAACATCCAGTTACGTGTTTTGAGGAACATGGTCAGCCACCCATGGCCGGTTCCAG
>JBELAB010000447.1:0-2562 GCA_049509275.1 Syntrophobacteraceae bacterium
GTACCTGCACTGCTCATACTGGCAACCTGCTAACGATTGTCGGCCTAAATCATCGTGACGGCCGGAGCGGCCGGATTACGCCGGATGCACAGAAATCCTTTCCAGTCCTAAAACGGGAACCATTTCGACCCGGACTCGGACTGATTGCCGCACACTGCGCGGTAACATGGAAGTGCGTTGCTCTTCGATACTTCGTTACCGTGCAAACCTTTCTAACAGGTGAAGTCCGGCTTTCGCTATTCCGTTGTGCTCCATCATGGGATGGGCATCCCCGGTTCCGGTTTTTTTACCAACCCTTCCGCTACATCTTTCAGCCCAAGCCGTTCCAAAGTTGAATAAGTGGGAGTGCCGGATTTTACGTCCCATTCCATTAATTTATAAAAATCACTCTTGGCACGTTCCAGATCTTCTCGCAGGTACTTCCTGCCTCCTGCGTCTTCCTTATCGAAGTAAATGTCATGTAAAGTGTCGTCCTCACGGGTTCGACCGTCTCGTGCGGCTATGGCTCTCTCCAATGCGCAAAGCATTTGTCCCTTTCGATAGGATTCCTCCTCACTCATCTCGTCTCCTGTAACTGCAGAATAGAGGCGAGATTCAAGGGTGGTATCTCCCACATGATCGGGAGAATTGGCATTGAACAGAAAAGGGAAAGGGATGTCACAAACAATGTAACAGTCCTTCAGAATGGAATGTTCATGATACCGCTTCACCACGGGGGCAGCCCATTTCCAGTTCAAACTCTTTCCATCCGGCTGAAGAAATTCTGCCGCTTCTTCTGAACCATAGACAGCCTTCATCACAGGTTTGAGAATAGGGAAGATGTCTTCCGGTACAGCGGTCAGGGCGTTCTGCCCGATGGTGAAAGCAGCGCCCCAAAGCATGGAGATGTAACTGTGGGAGATCATGGCGTCCCGGTTGTCAAGTGACCACATCAAACCCAGGGCAGGAACCGCATATCCCGAGGGAAAGCCTCCCAGATAGACCCAATGCTCACGATAACCGCCGAACTTCCCCGCGCGGGGATAATACATCCAGGAGAGCTCTTCGGCTTTTCCTCCAAGTTTGGCGGCCGCACGCAGCCCCCCTTCGGCGAGAAGGTCTCCAAATCCTTCTCGATCGGCCATTTTTTGAATAAGTACGGAGATGAACTTCCAGGAACCGATTTCTTCAAGAGGCAACCCGGTCTCTTTCTCTGAAATCAGCTTCTCCCGATAGCAGTCCGAAAGCCAGGGGATTATGGCCATCAACTCCCAGGAGTTGACTCCGAAAAGGTCAGCTAATTTGGCAGCCTGCCAGGTGACTTTGCTATAGCCCTTTTCAGGCTCATTGATCATAGACTCGAGATACATGTAAGACCGGACACAAAAGGTTACACCGGAGGTGATGTCCGGTCCCTTTAGCCGCGAGTGGCAATCGACAGGGCAGGCGAAACAACCATCAGGCGTTTGTGAATAACCCGAGGAAGGGTCGTTACAGAGATCGAGAAGCTCGCCGGGAAGAAGCGTAAGGCTTCCTCGGCCATAGCCGCCGCCCCATATATTGTACTTAAAATCTTTTTCTTCCGGCTGAAAGGGATCACTTTTTAAAGATTTCCGCGAAAAGAGCCTTTGGATGTCATAGGTGGTTTGCATCAGTTCTTTTGGCCTTGCCACGGTCACACTTCCGGCGCCCCGGACCGCAATGGCCTTCAAGTTTTTCGAGCCCATCACACCACCAAATCCTCCCTGGCTCGACGCATTCCCGGTGTCCGTGAGAATGGATGCAATGCGGCTTCGAGTTTCTCCAGCCTTTCCTATAACCATGACTCTCGTCTTATCGCCATGAAGCTTCCAGATCATCTGTTGGGCCTGATAGGTATCAAGGCCCCATAAACCGGCGGCGTCAAGGATTTCAACCTTCTGATCAGTAATCCAAAGGTAGACGGGCTTGGAGGCTTTTCCCTGGATAATGAGGGCATCGTATCCAGCCCATTTCAGTTCAGGAGCGAAGTGTCCTCCAACGCCTGACCGAACATAGGATTCGATGGGGCCGGTCTGTGGAGATTTCCCCACAACCGTGAGCCGGCCCGATGTGGGTGCAAGAGTCCCCTGCATGGGGCCTGTAGCAAAGATCAGCCGATTTTCAGGGTCGAATGCCCCCACCTCCGAAGGCACCTCATCCCAGCAGATCTTTGCCCCAAGTCCACGACCTCCTATAAATTTGGGTACATAGTCAAAGGTTGAAATCTCGGAGGTTTTACCAGTGGTCAGGTCAACCCTGAGAATTTTTCCAACCCACCCACCCGAAGTAGTCATCTCAGTCCTCTTTGATCACGGGATAACCCACGAGCAGTCCCCGTTCCGAACGCTCCACCCGTAAAACACCCATGGGGCAAAACTTCACACATTGAGGGTCCCCGAAACAAAGGTGGCATTTGATGGATTGTTGCTTTTGCTCATCGAATTTTGGCCTGGGGGGCCGGAAATGTTGCTGACAAGCCTCGATACATTGCTGACAGCCGATACACAAGCTGTCATCAATGATTCGAGCAAAGGTGCCGGACCGCTCATCCACCTGCAGAGC
>JBELAB010000448.1:0-2557 GCA_049509275.1 Syntrophobacteraceae bacterium
AATCCGCTTTTTCTTCGTTTCGGAGATAGCGCCCTGGAGTTCGAACTGCACTCCTGGATTGCCGATGTGAAGGATTTGCTCTCCGTTAGGAGCGCCCTTTGTCAGGGGATTGCCGGCCGCTTTCAGGCGGCCGGAATCGAAATCCCCTTTCCCCAGCGCGACCTGCACCTGCGCTCGATTGACGAGAGAATCCTCGATCGAGTTCCCCCCTTGCAGAAAAAAACCGAATAGGGAAAGGCTTGCGGCATTTGTAGATCATTACCACCGGCGCCCTGTATGACGGTGCGGCCGCCATCATTCGACGGTCGTTGCCGCGACCGCGCATCCCGGGAATTTAGCACTCGACTCATTTAATTGCTGACAGGAATCTTGTTACCCGCCCCCTTCATGCTTATCTTAGGTGAAATTTCGGTCCTCAGAGTATTGCGCGTCCTCAAATAGGCGTCAATCCCCGGAGGGCCGGTTTTTAAGTATATCGAGCCTTTACCCTTGCAAAGGAGGGACACAAATGGCTAAGGCAGTAGGAATCGATCTGGGCACTACCAACTCTGTGGTGGCAGTCTGGGAAGAAGGTAAAGCCACAGTTATTCCAAATTCCGAGGGATCGCGCCTGACCCCGTCGGTGGTAGCCTACACCGAAGACGGCCAGCGGCTTGCCGGCCAGATCGCCAGGCGCCAGGCGATACTCAATCCGACCGCAACTATATATTCTGCAAAGCGGTTCATAGGCCGTAAGTGGGGCGAAGTGGACGAAGAGTCCAAAATGGTCTCCTACAAAGTCGTGAAGGGGCCAAATGACGCGATCCGCTTCGAAATTCGCGGCAAGCTCGTCTCGCCCGAAGAGGTCTCCGCCCAGGTACTGCGAAAACTGGTGGATGATGCCTCCAAGTATCTCGGGGAGAAAATAAAGGAGGCGGTCATAACCTGCCCCGCCTATTTCAACGACGCCCAGCGCCAGGCGACGAAGAACGCCGGAGAGATTGCCGGCCTGAAGGTCCTTCGGGTCATCAACGAACCGACAGCGGCGGCGCTGGCATATGGGCTTGAAAAAAAGAAGAGCGAGACCATCATGGTTTTCGACCTGGGTGGCGGCACCTTCGACGTATCCATCCTCGACGTCGGGGACGGGGTGGCTGAAGTCCGCTCCACATCAGGCGATACGCACCTTGGCGGCGACGATTTCGACAAGCGGATCGTAGACCACATTGCGGACGAGTTCCGCAAAGACCACGGGATAGATCTGCGAAACGACCGCCAGGCGCTTCAGCGGCTTTATGAGGCGGCGGAAAAGGCAAAGATCGAGCTCTCGAGCACTTCCGAGACTCAAATCAACCTGCCCTTTATTACCGCTGACGCGACCGGGCCCAAGCACCTGGTCCAGAAACTTACGCGTGCAAAATTCGAGGATTTGACTCACGACCTCGTGCAGCGCTGCATGGGACCCGTGCAGCAGGCACTATCCGACGCGCGCCTCAGCCCAAAGGACCTGGATGAGGTGATCCTTGTCGGAGGATCGACCCGCATTCCGGCCGTACAGGAACTGGTCAAGAAGCTTACGGAGGGGAAAGAGCCGAACATGAGCGTCAACCCCGATGAAGTGGTGGCCGTTGGCGCCGCAGTGCAGGCAGGGGTGCTCAAGGGCGAGGTGGAAGACGTCGTTCTTCTCGACGTCACCCCCCTTTCGCTCGGTGTCGAAACGTTCGGCGGGGTCATGACCAAGCTGATCGACAGAAATACGACAATACCGGCGAGGCGCGAAGAAATCTTCTCGACCGCCGAAGACAGTCAAACCGCAGTCGATATCGTGGCGCTCCAGGGAGAGCGGGAGATGGCCAACGACAACCGGGTGCTCGGAAGATTCCGTCTCGAGGGAATCCGCCCGGCGCCCCGGGGAGCGCCACAGATCAAAGTGACGTTCGACATTGACGCAAACGGGATCCTCAGCGTTACCGCTCGTGATCAGGAAACCGGAAAAGAGCAGGCCATTACGATTTCCGAGTCCACCAACCTCACGAAACAGGACGTTGAGAAAATGGTCGCCGACGCTCAGGCTAACGCCGCCGAAGACAAACGCCGCCGCGAATCTATCGAGGCGCGCAACATCGCGGACACTCAGGCTTACCAGCTTGAGCGCACCCTGCGCGACCTGGGCGATAAGGTTGCTGTAAATGAAAAAGCCCGGTCCGAAGCTCTGATCGAGGAGACGCGAAAAGCCGTTCAGGATGACGGCACGACCAGGGAGCGCTTTCAGCAGCTTGCAAGCGATCTCCAGCAGGCATCTCAGATGATCGCATCCGCTGCGTATCAGCAGACCGGCCATGAGGCCGGAGCGGGACAGGGGACTGATTACAGAGGGCAGCACAGACCACCCCCACGCGAGGGCGATGATGTGGTTGACGCTGAGTTCACCGAGCATTGACCAACCCTGCATTTCGAAGGGATATGACAATACCTCATGGCTGTTACATACAGGGACTACTACGAGATACTCGGAATTAAAAGGGGCGCCGGCCAGGACGAAGTGCAGCGGGCATACCGGAAACTTGCGCGCAAATAC
>JBELAB010000449.1:0-2553 GCA_049509275.1 Syntrophobacteraceae bacterium
TATGGTCGCAAGCGCTAATAACACAGCGAGAAAAGCCTTTTTCATTATGGATTTTCCTCCCATTTCCTCTCTCTTACGACTTTATGGCATAATATCAGATAGTTGGGACAAATGCAGTATCATTCTTCAGCATGCTCGCGCATAATTTCAGGTTAACTCTTTTGACTAACGTGGCAATCCAGGCTGGAATCAAACCCTGATCAATCCTCCCCATTCTTTTCCCAAGGCGGATTTAGCGGGTCATAATCCCTCATGGCGAAGACCGGCTCTCGTGAAGCAATTCTATAGGGCAGACGAAACAATGCTCCCAACACATAGTAGAGCGCGGTTACTTCAGGCAGATTAAGGATCTCTTTCGCGCCGTCCCATTCTTCAGGGAACCTTTGCAACGCGGCCTGAACTCTTGCGCACTCCCCCAAAAATATCGTCTTCCGGCCCTCGGACGTCCTTTGATCGAACTCGGCCTCGGCATAACGAAAAAGCTGTACGGCATCACCGGCTTCCGATAACATCGGGACGTTGGTGAGTTGTATCGCCGCGAGATGTTTTTGTTCCTGCTCCAGGTTGAATTGATGCAGTGCAACCCGGTGTGCCTCGGGAATTATGTTGGAATACCAGGTATCGACGATGGTGCTCAGTTCCGCGCACTTTGAAAGCATATCGTCGTTTTGCCTGTGCTCAGATTCCGTCAAGCCGTAAAACTTGGGGGGAGCACCGGATTTCAGATTGCGCACCTGCTCTCCGACAAGGACTAAAAATCCCGGTCTTCCCTTGTAAGGCCATCCAACACCCCCGCAAATGCGAAAGTAATCGCGGTGATTCTCCAAATCCGAATAACCTGAAGGGACGCCTGCATCATTGTACCGGCGCGTGATTTTCGTAATGTCCATTTTTGTCCTTGCATCTTTAACTCAAGTCGTTATTGGCAAACCTCCCCGCAGCCCCATAATGCCGGGCCATAGCCTCATAGTTGAAAGCATGGCGGAAATGGTCCGGCCCCAACTTAACGTAGATGTAGCGTTTCGACCCGGTCTGTTCGTCTTCTTCGAGTTTCTTGGCCGTGTTGGAGCAATGCTCCGCGAATTCCCGGAGCATATCGGACTGCCGGGGCAGTGATATCCTTGCGAACTGAATTTCCACATGAGAGGCATCCAGCGACTCCGTCCGGTTGCTGTGAACGGTCAAGTCGCCCTCGTTCCATTTGTAGCCTGATTTCTGATGCTCGCTGTAATAAGAGAGAAAAACTTTCCCCTTGTGCTTCTCTGCAAAGGCCCTGGCGTTCCGGGTCTCAGGAAGCGCATCCACCACGCAACGGCTCACGTTGAAAACCTTCATGAGCCGGTCGAGTTCTTCCCATGCCGGGTATTCGCCCACATGGACGATCTTCCCGGCCTTCCGCCATTCGCGCCGGCCGATAACTACATGCAAAAGTTTCCCCTGATCGACTCCCATGCTGCACGGCCCTGGATCGCAAGAGGCTATCCCTTCGTTTCCGCACAGCGCCAGGACCTCTTGCACGCTCAGCCGGTTTGTCGCTTCCACATAGGCCATGCCGAGCTTAAGGTTGTAAAACTCGGTCAGGTTGTTCGTGCTCCTGAACTGCTCGAGGATTTCGGCGGGATCGACATAATGGCTGAAAAGCTGTGAGTAATGGTAGCCCCGCTTCTCGGTCACGCCCGGATGCTTTGCAACCCATTCGCCGATCGAGGGGTTAAGCTCGGCCTCACACTTCCGGCAGGCCCGGATGGCTCTGCCGCCGATTTCAAGAAGGCAGTCCGGAAAGGTTTCCTCGAGGCAGGTGTACTCCCCGCATTTCCCGCACTTCACATGCCAGAAACGCTGGTCGGTTTCCTGGAAGGCTTTATCAATCCCGTAGTCGGGCAAGGTGGGATTACTGAGCTTAAGCACCTCCCGAAATTCGCTGTGACTCATGCGCTCCATCGCCATATCGACGGCTGCCGGGCTTGCTTCGTCCATTTCATCGAAGACGAGAAAATCTACAGGAATGCTTTTTAAGCCCACGCGCGACTTCATGCCCCGGAGGTACAGGAAGCAGTTCCAAATCTGTTTGATGTTGGCGGAATCGGTTTCCTGCAGCCATCGGCCCAAGGTGTCCGGGTTATCCTCGATCAGGGGGTCGATCCGCCCCTTGGCGAATTCGGTTACATCGGTCCGGCTTGGAAAAAGATAGAGAATGCCCCGGAAGTTGCGGTATCTGGCCGCGTACATCGCCCTTAGCACAGCCTTCGTGGTAAGCCCCAGTTGTGCCGCTTTGATCTCAACCACGTACGGGTGATTGTCGGCATAGGGGGTCATAAGGTATTCGTGCTTATGAAAGCTGAACGGCCGGCCGTCGAGGATGACAGGCGTTTTCCCGGCCCAGGCTCCAAGTGAGCCGTAAGCCTTGCCGTCATCCCGGCAGAACTTCCGGTCGATTGAGGTCAAGAGCTGATCGAAGAGCATTTCTTTCCGTGAGCCGTCGAATGATCTCATCTCTTGCTTCGGTTGAGACACTTCCGATCACCTCCAATACTTCAGCCTGAAATTGCTGGA
>JBELAB010000045.1:0-11439 GCA_049509275.1 Syntrophobacteraceae bacterium
GCTGCTCGAAAACATGAAGAAATCCTTTTAGGCGTTCAATCCACCCGGACCGGCGGGAAGAGATGGGTTGAACCTCGGTTCCTCATCGGGAAAAGCCGCGAAACTCACCTTCAACGTTTGGTCCCATTCATGTACGGCAGCAGGGCCCGGCCGGTGAGCGATTTTTTGCCGGCCGCAACTATTTCCTCCGGAGTCCCCTGCGCGACTATTTCGCCGCCCTGGTCCCCGCTGCCGGGACCGAGATCGATCACGTAATCGCCGGCCCAGATAAAATCCGTGTTATGCTCGATAACCAGGACCGTATGGCCGTGACCGGTAAGCGCCGCGAGCACATCCACCAGGCGCTTTATATCGGCCCGGTGCAATCCCGTTGTAGGCTCATCGAGAATATACAGTGTGTGGCTCCTGCTGTTGCCGAGTTCTCCGGCGAGCTTGATTCGCTGTGCCTCGCCTCCCGAGAGCGTCGGACTGGGCTGGCCAAGCTTAAGATACCCCAGTCCAAGATCGCCGAGGATTTTCAACTGCCGCGAGATGCGCGGGATCGCGGGAAAAAGCTGAGCTGCTTCGTCCACCGACATTGCCAGAACATCTGCAATGTTTTGGCCCCTGTACCTGATATCGAGGGTTTCATTGTTGAAGCGCCTGCCTGCGCACGATTCACAGGGAACGAAGACATCGGGCAGAAAATTCATTTCCACCTTGCTCCGCCCCTGCCCTCCGCACGCCTCGCAACGGCCCCCTTTCACGTTGAACGAGAACCTTCCGGCCCCGAACCCGCGCGCCCGCGCTTCGGGCAAGAGTGCAAAAATTTTTCTAATTTCGTCCCAGACGCCGATGTATGTGGCCGGGATGGACCTCGGGGTCCGCCCGATCGGATTGTGGTCAACCTCGAGGACCCGGAGAACTTTCTCGCATCCGGCCGCCGAGTCGTAACCGCGGCTGCCCCCTTCCCCGTAGCGCCGCCCCAGGGCTTCGACAAGCCCTCGATAGACAATTTCATTGACCAGCGTGCTCTTTCCCGCGCCTGAAACTCCAGTGACGATGACAAGGAGCCCGAGCGGAATCCTGACGTCGATCCCCTTGAGGTTTCTTGCCCTGGCGCCCCTGAACTCGATCCAGCCCAGATCTCCCGGTTTTTTTCTGGCAGCAACAGGCCAGGGTTCGCCAAGGGCCTTTCCGAACCATTGGCCCGTAAGGGTCCCGGATTTTTTGGCCAGTTGGTTGAAACTGCCCATGGCAACCAGCTTTCCTCCGCTGCTCCCCGCTCCAGGGCCCAGTTCGACGAGCATGTCGGCTTTCTTCATGGTTTCCGGATCGTGCTCGACGATAATGACCGAGTTCCCCTTGTCCCGCAGTTTTTGCAGACTCCCCAGGAGTTTTCGGTTATCTGCCGGATGGAGGCCGATGGTGGGCTCATCCAGAATGTAGCAGACGCCGCGAAGATTTGAGCCAAGTTGGGCGGCAAGCCTTATTCTCTGGGTCTCGCCTCCCGAGAGGGTATCTCCCGACCTGTCCAGGGACAGATATCCCAGCCCCACTTTTCTAAGGAACGCAAGCCTTTCAGTGATTTCCCGGGCAATAGGCCCCGCAATCGGAGCCTCTTCCCTGGTGAAGCGAAACTTTTTCCACAGTTCGGAAAGCTCGGATACTCTCAATGCGCTCATGCCGCCGATGTTGAGATCCCGGAAGTAGACCGACCTCGCCTGCGGGTTCAACCTGTCGCCGGCGCATTCCGGACAGGGCAGATCATCGAGCATGGGCTGAAGCCATTTCCATGCTTCATCTTCTTCGGAAACAGCGTCCAGGATCTGCAGAACCCCTGGAAACCTTCCGCTCTTGCCGCGCAATATCGATTCCCAGGCCGAATCATCCAGACTGTACGCCGGTTTTTCCGGATCGACCCCCAATTCGCTTATCCAAAACCGTTCGAATCTTTGGGCTTCCCGTTTTGAACCGCGCCATATTGACGAGCGTAGAAAATTGAGCAGCCCATCTTTAAGCGAAATATCCGGGGCGCCGCGAAGCCGTTGCGAACTGATCCGCTTTATCCTGCCAATTCCCATGCAGGCCGGGCAAAACCCCTGCCTGCTGTTGAAGGAAAAAAGCCTCGGGTCAAGCGGGGCAAGTCCCCGGTCGCATGCCGGGCAATAAAGATGACGGCTGAAGACCTTAGTGTCTCCCCGGCCCGAATCTAGGTAGAGAATGCCCCCTCCCATCGCAAGCCCGCGGCGAACCGAATCCAGCAGTCGATCGGGAGTTATCCCGCTGTGATCGAGCCCAGGCATGAGCACCTCGATATCGTGCTCGCGGCGCCGTGCAAGTTCTGGAACAGGGTCGAGAGAAACAAATTCTCCGTCGACCCTTACCTGCTCGAATCCCATCCGGCTGAGGCGGACGAAAAGGTCACGGTATATCCCTTTGCGCCCATGAACCAAGGGCGCCAGAAGTCTCACGGGAGCGGCGGTGGGACCGCTGCCGGGACCGGCGGTGGGACTGCTGCCGGGATTTGCACTCAAACCTTCGGCGGCGCCTGTTTCCTGGCGAACCCGCGATAAAATGTCGTCTACGGTAAGGGTTTCCAGATTCCTGCCACACCCCGGGCAGCGCTGCTTGCCCAGTTTGGCGTACAGCAACCGGAGCAAGTGATAGGTCTCGGTAATCGTGCCGACCGTGGATCTTCTGCCGAACCGGCTCGTCCTTTGCTCGATTGCAATGGTAGGGGGCAGCCCGACGATCTGGTCCACGTCGGGCTTCTCCATTATCTTGAAATACTGCCGGACGTAGGAGGAAAGGCACTCGAGGTATCTGCGCTGACCTTCGGCAAAAATCACGTCAAAGGCCAGAGTGGATTTTCCAGAGCCGCTCAAACCCGTCAAAACACTTATTTTCCGGCGTGGGAGCCGGATTTCTTCGATCTCGAGATTGTGCTCGCGCGCTCCGCGTATAACAATCTCGTGAGACAGAGCGCCGGCGGAAGGATTGTTCGAATCCCCGGCGATGACCGTCTCCCGGTCATGGACACCTCGCGGAACGTGGAGATTGCGCAGCGCCGGGGCGCTGACGCCGGAGAATCCAACCTGAGGTTCGGCAGCCTCCGAGAGTTCTCCCTCATCTCGGCGAGGCGCTGCAGCCAGACTTAATCCCGCTGCCTCCGCCAAGCGCTTCCCGAGGAAGGCGCCCGTTATGCTGTGCGCGCACCTGGACACCGTTTCAGGCGTACCCTCGCAGACAATCTTTCCACCTCTTTCTCCACCTTCCGGACCAAGGTCGATGATCCAGTCACAGGCCGCCAAAAGATCCAGATTGTGCTCCACTACCAGGACAGTGTTTCCCTTTTCGACCAGTTTGCCTAAAACGAGAACCAATTTCGAGATATCGTCGGGGTGAAGGCCGGTCGTGGGTTCATCCAGGATGAACAGCTTTGCGCCGCCCGATTGCCCTCCGGAGAGATGGCGGATGAGCTTAAGTCTTTGCGCCTCTCCACCGGAGAGCGTGCTTAACGGCTGGCCCATGCATATGTAATCGAGACCCATCGTTATTACGGGTTCCAGCGCGCCGGCAATCTGCCGGTTTTCGGGAAAACGATCGAGTATCTCCCGCGCGCTCATTTCCAGCATATCGCCTATCGAGATTCCCCTCAGTTTGATACCTAGCACCTCGTCCTTGAACCTTTTGCCCCCACACTGGGCACAGCGCACAAAGACATCGGCCAGAAACTGCATCTCGACGCGCTCGAACCCCTCGCCGTTACAGGTCTCGCACCTTCCTCCCGGCATGTTGAATGAAAAGTGCCTGGCCGAAAAACCTTTCGCAATCGCTTCAGGCGTGGCCGCGAACATCTTGCGTAGCGGATCCAGGGCACGGGTGTATGTCAACAGGTTTGCCCTCGGAGTACGGCCGACCGGCTGCTGGTCAACCAGCACAATCTCACTAATGCTTTCGCCCCCCGTGATTTCGTCGTGAAGACCCGGAGTTTCAGCCGCCCTGCCCTTCTTTCTGAGCCAGCCATTGTGTAGTGTTTTTTCGACAAGAGTGCTCTTTCCCGAACCGGAAACACCGCTCACCCCGACCAGGAGACCCAGAGGAATTGCCGCATCGATTCCTTTGAGGTTGTTCTCTCGAGCGCCCATTACAGTTATTCTTTTCCATGGATGAGGCGGGCGGCGCACCATCGAATGCGGCAAGACCGATTTTCGCCCTGAGAGATATGCCCCCGTAAGGCTCCTTGCGGATCGCCCGAGCTCTCCGGGCGGTCCCTGGAACAGGACCTCGCCCCCCTTTTCGCCTCCACCCGGCCCCATATCTATGACCTGGTCGCAAAACCGGATCATTCCCTGATCGTGCTCGACCATCACAACGCTGTTTCCCATAGTCACGAGCCGGTTCAACTGGTCCATGAGTCTTTTCTGGTCGCGCGCGTGAAGCCCGACGCTGGGTTCGTCGAGCACGTAGAGCACATTTACCAGCGCCGACCCCAGAGCGCGGGTAAGATGCACCCGCTGCACTTCCCCACCGGAGAGCGTTCTCGACTGGCGGTCCAAAGAAAGGTAGTGCAGCCCGACAGCCATGAGGAACTGAATTCTGCTTCGGATTTCAGAGATCAGCACCGATGCCGCCGGGTCCTGCGAGATCTCGGGCCATTGTCCGCCAAAGAACCGGCTTAGCTTTTCAATACTGTAAGAGGCAATTTGTGCTATATTTTCCCCCCGCAGCCGATAGAGAAGAGTGGAGGGCTGGAAGCGCGACCCTGCGCAGGCGTCACAGGAAACGTAGGCCCGGTATCGCGACAGGTAAACCCGCACGTGCATTTTGTATGTCTTTGTTTCCAGCCACTCAAAAAATCCTTTTATTCCGTAGTACCTTTTTGTACCGTTTATAATGTTTTGGCGTCCGGACTCATCGAGATCGCCAAATGGAAGGTCTACGGGGATTTTTTCTTTTTTGCAGAAATCAAGAAGTTCAAAATATTCCTCCCTCTCCGTCCCGAAGGGTTTCACGGCCCCCTTTCTTATGGTAAGGGTCCGGTCGGGAATGACCAGTTCGATATCCACTCCTATCGTCCTGCCAAAACCACGGCATTTAGGGCAGGCCCCGATAGGGCTGTTGAAGGAGAACAGGTTCGGGTTGGGAGGAGGAATTGACGAGGCGCCCGTGCAATCGGCGCACGAAAGCTCGGAGCTGAACCTTCTGATCCGGTCCGGCATCACGACCACCGCCAGCCGTCCCCTTCCCATCGTATAAGCGGTGGTGATGGAATCCAATATCCGGTTCCGCGCGGCTTTCCCCCAGAGCAGCCGGTCCACAATGACCAACAGCTCAAGGCCGCCCAGCCCGGCCGATTCAGCCCCGCCAACATCGTCAATATCCGAAACGGACCCATCGGCAAAAATTCGCAGGAAACCCTGCGAGACGAGCTGAGTCTTCCACTGACCCTGCCGATCTGTAAGGAATGGAAAGCACACGAGCACCCGGTCTTCTGCGGAGAGATCGCCGAGCTTGGTGTAAATCGTTTCCGGGGAATCGCGGGTTACCGGATTTTGGCAGGACGGGCAATGCGGGACCGCCAGCCTGGCGAAGAGGAGCTTCAGGTAGTCGTTTATTTCGGTTATCGTCCCGACCGTGGAACGGGAGCTTCGAACGGCGGTCCCCGATTCTATGGCAATACTCGGCGGAATGCCTTCGATCAGGTCGGCTTCGGGAGGATCCATACGCTCCAGGAACTGGCGCGCATAAGGCGAGAATGTCTCGACATACCTGCGCTGCCCTTCAGCATAGAGCGTATGAAGGGCAAGGCTGGACTTGCCCGAGCCGCTGACGCCGGTAAGCGCGATCAGCTTGTTTAAGGGAATATCCAGGTCCAGGTTTTTCAGATTATGCTGGCGAACGCCCCGAAGGCGGATAACTTCCTGCTCCAATAGCAAAACTCCATTTTCACCGGTTCGGGTAACTTAATGTCTTGATATCGAGGCCGCAATTAATTAACAATTCATGATTGACCAACATCATAATGTATTATAACCCGGATAGGATCGCGCCGGTATTTCTTTCAGCATAATTGGAAGGCAGGACCACCCAGCCCGGAAAGCATCAGATGAACGATCTTACCCCCATGATGCAGCAGTACCTCGAGATAAAATCGAAGTACCCGGAATCGATTCTATTCTATCGCATGGGGGACTTCTACGAGATGTTCATGGAAGATGCGCTTACCGCTTCCAGGGTGCTGGACATTGCGTTGACATCCAGGGACAGACAGGCGGAAAATCCCGTCCCGATGTGTGGAGTTCCCTATCACGCGGCTGAAAGCTATATAGCGAAGCTGGTTTCGGCAGGTCACAAGGTGGCGATCTGCGACCAGGTCGAAGACCCCAAAAAGGCGAAAGGTCTCGTGCGCCGCGAAGTTACGAGGGTCCTCACCCCGGGGCTTACCGTCGAGCATCAGAACCTCACCTCAAACCAGCCAAATTACCTGGCAGCCGTCTGGGACGCCGGCCCAGGAAAACCCATCGGGCTTGCCTGTTTGGACATTTCGACGGCGGAATTCAGGATCACTGAGCTGGATTCACACGAAAGCCTGCTTGAAGAGCTATTCAGAATCAACCCCAAAGAGATTCTACTCCCGGAGGAGTTCAGTCCCGAGTGGACAAAATCGGTGTTAAATCGAATCGATGCGGCCTTCACGCATATAGAGGAGGTCCATTTCGACAAACGCCGATCGCAGGAGCGGCTTACTTCCCATTTCCGGGTACACTCGCTCGAGGGTTTTGGGATCAGCGGCATGGATTCGGCAATTCAGGCTGCCGGAGCAGTATTGGCCTATGTTCACGAAAACCTTTTCGGTTCCTGCGAGCACATTAAAACCGTGATACCCTACAGCCGCTCCGAGTTCATGGCCCTGGATGAGGCTACGGTCAGAAACCTGGAAATATTTTACTCCGCCAGCTTTCAGGGAAGAAAAGGATCTCTGATCGATGTGGCAGACCATACTCGAACGGCGATGGGAGGCCGCAAGCTCCGGCAGTGGCTGCGTTATCCGCTGCTGAACCTCGAGGAGATCAATCAGAGGCAGGAGGCAATCGCCGAGCTGGTGGCTCAAAGCCACCTCAGAGGGGCCGTGCTGGGTTCGCTGGAAGGGATAAACGATATCGAGAGGCTCAATGCAAGAAACAGCACCGGCGTTTCTTCTCCCAGGGACCTCATAGGCCTCAGGAACTCCTTGCAGGCGCTGCCGGGCCTGGGACAAACGATTGCAAGCTGTCAGAGCACGCTTTTGGCACGCTTTGGTTCCAGGTGGGACAGCCTCGAGGACCTTGCCGCCCATCTCCAGGCCGCTCTGTGCGACCCCCCTCCAGCAACCCTTTCCAACGGCGGGGCGATAAATCCGGGTTTTCATCCCGAATTGGACCGCTACATCCGGCTGAGCCAGGACGCAAAAGGGTGGATGGCCGAATATGAGTCCATCCAGCGCCGAGAAACAGGCATATCTTCGCTCAAGGTCCGTTTCAACAAGGTTTTCGGCTATTACATCGAGATATCGCGATCCAACCTTGGCTCGGCGCCTGAGCATTATTTCCGCAAACAGACCCTGGTAAACGCCGAACGCTTCATTACCGAGGAACTTAAAGAATTTGAAGTCCAGGTCCTCGAGGCCGACGAAAAACGGCTCGAACTCGAAGAGCAGCTTTTCTTCGAGCTGCGGCAGGCCGTTTCCCATGAGAGCGGGCGAATACAGGAGATGGCTGAAATAATTGCCAACCTCGACTGCTTGAGCTCGCTTGCGGAGGTTGCCGCTAAATACGATTACTGCAGACCCGAGATTGATTTGAGCGATTCGATCCACATTCGGGATGGAAGGCATCCTGTTATAGAGCGGTTTATGGCCGAAGGCGGTTTTGTCCCAAACGACCTGGATCTCGATCAGGAAAGCCAACAGGTGCTCATCGTAACCGGACCGAACATGGCCGGCAAATCCACCATTCTCAGGCAGGCAGCTCTGATCGTTTTGCTCGCCCAGATCGGCTCCTTCGTTCCGGCTTCCGAAGCGCGCATCGGTATTGTCGACCGCATTTTCACTCGAGTCGGGGCCTCGGACGATCTCGCACGCGGCCGCTCCACTTTCATGGTCGAAATGCAGGAGACCGCAAATATTCTGCACCATGCTACACCTCAAAGCCTTATCATACTGGATGAAATCGGAAGAGGCACCAGCACTTTCGACGGCATGAGCATAGCCTGGGCGGTTGCGGAATTTTTGCACGATTTCGGGGGCAAGGGAGTGAAAACCCTTTTTGCCACTCACTATCACGAGCTGACTGAACTTGCCCGGAACCGGTCAAGGGTAAAAAACTTCAATGTGGCGATAAGGGAATGGAGGCAGGAGATACTTTTTTTTCATAAATTCACTCCCGGCAGTTCGAGCAAGAGCTATGGGATCCAGGTCGCCAGGCTTGCCGGCCTGCCCGGCGAGATCACGGAACGGGCCCGCGAAATCCTGGGGCAGCTCGAAAGCGGCACATCCGCAGGGCCATCGGGCGGACCGGGTCTTAAGGCGAAGGGCTTCAGCTCCTCAAAAGAGGAGGTTGAGCCGGGCATACAGCTTTCGATTTTCCGGAAGGCCCCTGATTGGGTGCAGAGCAGAGTTCTGGAACTCGATCCGGACAGCATGACTCCCCTTTCGGCCCTTCAGGCGCTGCACTCGCTAAAGGAGGAAATCCTTCGCGAAGTGAACGGCACGAGGCCTCAAACAAAGAGAAAAAGGCGCGGAGAGAAAAAGATTTAGAACAGACGGGATATTATGGAGAATTTTTCATGAGCCGGTATGAGCGCCTCGAAATTGCGCCCGGCGCCGTGTTCGAATTTTACGAATCAAAGGAAATCCTTTGCGGGGTCGTTCTCGTTGTAAAGGACGGCCGATTCAATGCGCTCTCCGAGCATAACCGCGAAGTAGGCCTCAGTCTTTCAAGGGTAGTTTACCACGGAAATAGATCCCTTGACCTAAAGCTGAGCCGTGACGAACTGCTGCTGGAACTGCGATCCATCTCCGAGAATCGGAAGGGCATCATGGACCGGATCGATCTCGAGGAAATCTGGTTCTTGTTACAATCCGAAGAGGCCGGCTATGAAGCCGAAGAAATTGCCGAGTTCATTTTCAGCACCCCGATTCCCGACGACCAGGCGGCTGCAGTCAAGCGGTTGCTGCTTTCGGACAAGCTTTATTTCCAGGCCAGGGACTCTAAATTCTACCCGCGATCCGCTCAAAAGGTCGAGGAGCGCCGCGTCGAGCTGCAAAACGAAGCGGAAAGGGAGCGAAGACTCATCGAAGGGGCAAAGTGGGCTGCAATGCTGCACACCCGGAGGCAAAGCGTTCCCCAGATCGAATTCCGTGAAGAACTGATAGAGCAATTAAAAAGCTTTGCTATTTTCGGACAGGAGGCAAAAGAAAGTGGTTTCGTCAAAGAACTTCTCAAGCTGGCCGGCATTCCTTCGATTCCCCAGTCAGCTTTCCGCCTTCTGGTACGGCTGGGCGTATGGCACGAGGACGAAAACCTCATGCTGCATGAGCACGGCATTTCCGCCGAGTTCCCGCCCGATGCCATGGAACAGGCCGAGCAGATACTAAAATCGAGCCGCACCGCAGCAGCCAAAAATGAACGAGAGGACCTCACGGACCTGGATGTTTTTACGGTCGACAGCTCATTGACCCGTGACTACGACGATGGGCTCAGCGTGCGCGAGCTTGGGGGCGGACTTTTCGAGATAGGCGTTCACATCGCCGACGTTGCCGAACTCATCGAGCAGGGCACGCCTTTGGATCGCGAAGCCGAGGCAAGGGCAAGTTCGATCTACCTGCCGGATGAGCGCGTGTCCATGCTGCCCCCCTCCCTCTCAGAAGATACATTGAGTCTCAAGTTGGGCGAGGACCGGTTCGCACTCAGTTTTCTCATTACGATGGATTCGGGGGCCAATGTTTGCGAAACGAGGATTTGTCCAAGTGTAGTCAGGGTTCGAGGGCAGCTAACCTACCAGGATGTAAACGAAAGGATTCATGTAGAGAGCAAACTGAAAGCACTCTATGAGATTGCTTCCAGGCTCAGGCAGAAGCGGGTCGATCTGGGCGCGATCATTCTTCCGCTCCCGGAAATCCAGGTTTATGTGAACAGCGCCGGGATGATTCAGCTTGCTTACTATGACAAGGAGACCCCCAGCCAGATACTCGTGTCGGAATGGATGATCGAGGCAAACGCTGCCGCGGCCGGCTATCTTGCCCAAAGAGACATACCCGCCCTCTATCGAAATCAGGCGGAATGCAGGCCGGAAACCGAGTTCGTCCACAGCGAGCACGAACTCTTTCGAAGTTATCGCCAGAGGCGCCTCTTTTCGCGGGCGGAACTGTCCACCGAGGCAAAACCACACTGCAGCCTCGCAATAGCTCATTACACGACCGTAACCTCACCCATCCGCCGCTACTCGGACCTCATAGTACAGCGCCAATTGAAACATGCCCTGGCCACCGGGACCGGACTCTATTCCAAACAGCAACTCGAAACAATGGCAGGGCAGCTTTCTCCCGCCCAGACCAGGGTTTTCACAATCCAGCGAAAATGGACCAGGTACTGGATTCTCAAGTACATGGAACAGGAAGACATAGAAAACCTTAACGCGCTGGTGCTGGACAAGAATGCCCGCTACGCACACCTTCTGATCCCGGATTTCCTGCTCGAAGCCAACGCCCCGGTGCCCGAGAACGCTAAATTCAACCAGGGTGACCAGGTAAGGATTCACATCGAAAAAGCGATTCCGCGAGAGGACGTGCTAAAAATACAGATTCTGGATACTCCCCCCAGATGACGTGCCCCCCATCCGGCAATAGTTTTCCAATGCTTGCCCTCGGTTAAACTGTGGGTTGAGGCTGAATTCACCTCCGTTTTCAGCAAAAGACCCCCGTGCCGCGCGGCACGGGGGTCTTGATATCCTGTTTCAAAAACATCCAAACATCTCAGGCTTCAAAGGTGTAGCCGACCTCACCATGCTGAGTCAGATCGAGACCGGTCGATTCATCTTCTTCGTTAACCCTAAGGCCCATAGTTGCATCTAGGACTTTGAGAATGATGAAGGTGATCACGAAAGAGTAAACCCAGGCAGATACAACTGACAGCGCCTGAATTCCAACCTGGGCGGCGTTTCCAAAGAAGAGACCGTCTCCGCCGGCAGCATTGATAAGCTTTGAAGCAAAGAACCCGGTAAACAATGCGCCCAGAGTCCCACCAACCCCGTGAACGCCGACCACGTCGAGTGCGTCATCATACCCGAACTTCGGTTTGAGGCTCACCGCTCCGTAGCAGACCGCACCGGCAAAAATCCCGAGAAGGAGCGCCGGGAGCGGACCAATAAAGCCGGATGCCGGTGTAATGGCAACAAGCCCTGCAACCGCACCGGAGG